>JAJZCX010000010.1 GCA_021851625.1 Acidobacteriota bacterium
CGTACCGCCGCAGTTGCGCATGTTCATGCGAATTACGTTCCAGCCCGCGCGCAGCGCCTTGTCCGCATTGCCCAGCATGTATTGCGATTGCGAAGAACCCTCCAGCCCGTGCAGTAGCAGCATTGTCAGCCGCTCAGAGCGCACCGCCTGCGGCTGCCAATGGCAATGGCACAGCACGTGGCTTTGCGTCGAGGCTTCCACCTCCACCAGCACGCTTTCCGGTTCGGGCAATTGCACATCGCGCGGCAAAAAGTTCGCTAGGAGCGTTTGCGCATCCGGCTGGCTGACGGATTGGCCCAAATATCGGCGCGGCACAAATGGCACAAACCACGGCGCATGCGTCTGCGTAGAATGGTTGGGTTGGGATGGAACGGAGACGACGTTCTGCTCTGCTCCGCCGCTGGCGGGTTGCGATGCACCGGGGGCGGGGTCGCCGGGAACCAATTGCGGCGCGTGCAGGGTGTGTCGCATGGGCATTGTGCGCGGGCTTCTCCCGGCCAAGTGCTCGATTTGGGGCGGCTAGTGGGGTTCGAACCCACGACATCCGGTGCCACAGACCGGCGTTCTGCCGCTGAACTATAGCCGCCGTAAACTTCGTTCGTACTCTGTTGATTGTATCACTGGCGTTGCTGGACGCATCCCCGCCGCCACACCAGTCCGTTGTAGTGCACGAGCCGCCTTTGCATCCGTTCTACGCATGCCGATCCCCTCTGGCTACGGTACAATTTTGAAAGCGCATCAAGTGTCGGGGCGTAGCGCAGTCTGGTAGCGCATCTGCTTTGGGAGCAGAGGGTCGGGGGTTCGAATCCCTCCGCCCCGACCATCTACCGCAAGATTTCTGCATACCTCATACTTGCACATACTTTACATTTTTTTTCTACACATAGTAGTCTCGTCAAATGCGCAGTCTTGGAATCCAAACACTTTGCATTCATAGGTGTTCGGGCTTCCTTCTTCTTGTTTTAACGTGGATATTGGTCACATCCCCATCACTTCAGGCACGCTCCCATTCGGTCAAACACGCAGTTCTCGTGCCAATTCCTGATGTGCTTCGATCGGAAGACTTCGTAGTCACGCTGAACGGGCAACCTGTGCCCGTTGTGCATGCAGCCGCCAGCTATGACTATGTGAACTTTGCAATCACCGGATCGGTGGACATAAAAATTACAGCGCGAGATGCAGGTTTTTGGAATGCGGGCGTTGATGTACAACCGTGGCGACTGGGCATCCGCCCCACACGCAAGGGCAACACCATTCGTTTCCATCTCAAGCGTCCTGCCGATCTAGCAATCAGCCTGCCGCAAGATTTTTTGAATAATGCACGGATGCTCTTTATTTTTGCAACACCGCCTGTGGCACCTCCTCCGAAGGGGAAGAATGTGCATGTTGTTCCTCCGGGGCTGCATGAAGGAAATATCAATCCGAAGAACGGTGAGATTTGGTATCTGGACCCAGGAGCGGTCATTCAAGGCAGCATCAACTTGTGGCATGTGAATCACGTGAAAATACTGGGTAGCGGCGTGGTTCTATACGATGGGCCGCAGAATCCTGACAGCGACCAGGGTTGGATGCAGCGTCCAGATTGGCATTGCATCGGAGCACTGGATTCTCATGATGTGGAGATCCGGGGTGTGACCTGTTTGGTGCGCAGCCGAACATGGTCAATACAAATGAAGGACTCCACGGGCTTTGTCTACGATGGCCTCCATGTGATTGGTGGCAACCCAGGAAATGCCAACCAAGATGGGATGGATTGGTTGGGCGGCGGTGACACGATCGTACGCAATTCATTCTTTCGCACATCCGATGATGTATTCGCCATGCAAGGCAATTGGGATGGTTATGGCGAGGCGGCGATGGTGCATCCCGGCCACGAAGTTGCAAATATTTTGATTGAAAATAGCGAATTGTCCACCAGCATTTCCAATATCGTGCGCGCTGGGTGGCCGCAGAAGACATACAGTTCCCACCACTTTACTTTGCGCAACTCAGATGTGCTGGCTGGAGGCATCGGGGCGTGTGGACTCCCCTTCGCGCTCTTTACATATTGGGGGGACAAAGGTGCATCTGGCGACCAATCTGACTTTACCTTTGAGAATCTTTTTCTGGATGACTGGTATTCATTGGTGCAAATGAAACAGGAAAATCCAGCACTGCACCACTTTATTTTTCGCAATATCTGGGCGCTGGGGCAACCGCCCTTGACTGCTTCTTTGCTGGCGGGCGATGTGTACGATGTGCACCTGTCCAACGTCAAATATGGCCAACAGCGGGTGGATCAAGACTCCCGGGTTCCGCTGAGCGTGCAGGACGGTGCGGCAAAGCCAATTTATGATTCTGCTGCCGGGGTGCAAGCTTCCTTCTCTGTGCAAGGGACAGCGGTGATACCCGGACAACGGGTGCGTTTTGAAGCTACAAAGCAGAAGATACGACACGTGCGCTACACGTGGATTTTTGGTGATGGATCCAAGGCGAACGGACGCCGCGTGCGGCACCGGTTTCAAGATGCACTCGGAACGGAACTCAATGGGGACCGCGAAGGATCTGGGAGCTTTCGTGTTCTATTGCATGTGGAAAACAAGCGTAATCCGAACGAACAAGATTGGGCCGAGCAACCGGTGATTGTTGTAGGTCGTTGGCAGAGTGCGCAGCCTGATGTGCAAGTTAAGCCGGGCTTGCACTATCAAATTTATCCGGGGACATGGAAAAACTTTCCAGATTTTGCGCAGGAAGTCCCGGCCAACATTGGCGTAACCAGCACGCTGAAAATGGCAGATACGGGTGGATTCTCCCACTACGCGGCGGTTTGGGACGGCTACGTAATCGTGCCCACCGATGGGGGGTATCTCTTTCACTTGATGGCAAGGGACGGAGCCAAGCTATATCTGGACGGCCAGGTGGTGGCGCAGACGGGGACACCCTTCGCCGAGGTTTGTGGCTCGCCAGGCAATGCCGTGCGCTACGCCGCAGGCGCGATTGGCTTGCGTGCTGGCAAGCACCGGTTCAAGCTGGAAGCACTCCAAACGATGAGTTTGGGAACGCCGCAATTGTTGTGGGAAGGCCCTGGAATTCCACTTGGAGCAATCCCAGCAGCCGCATTTGTACACTAGAAAATCTCAGACCCCATCGCATATGGAGTGAACGGTGTACAGGCAGTTCCTGCGTGGATTTCGGGGAGCAGGTCAGTAACACTCGGCCCCAACCCGCCCTGTTGGGGTGCAGCAGTCTGAAATTACTCCACCTGCACCGTCGTCTCCAAAGGTAGATGCGCGGACGAGTCGCCTACCATCAGGCGCACCGGCTCCGCTTCCACGCGCAACTGCTGGCTCTGCACATCCCAATAGGCCAGCCGCGTTGCGGGCAGCGGAATCGCAACCGTAGTTGTCTTGCCCGCAGCCACGTGCACGCGCTGAAAGCCCTCCAACTCCTCACGCGGGCGCTGTACTTTGGAGTGCGGATGCGCCACATACAACTGCACCACTGCATCGCCGTCGCGGCTGCCGGTGTTGGTTACATCCACGCTCACCGTCACCGTGCCGCTCTTGGCCATTTGTTTCGCGCTGGTCTTCAGGTGGGAGTATTGAAAGGTCGTATAGCTCAGCCCGAAGCCAAAGGGATAGAGCGGCGCACCCTTAAAATACATATAGGTGTGGCCATCGCGGAGGTTGTAATCCATCAGCGGCGGTTCTTGATCGAGCGACTTCGGCCAGGTCACCACCAGATGCCCGCCGGGGTTGGCATCGCCGAAGAGTACTTGCGCCAGAGCCGTGCCTTCATCCTGCGAAGTATGGGACATGTGCAGAATGGCGGGCACGTGTGCCTGCGTCCAATTGATGGCGTAGGGGAAGCTCGATAGTAGAATCACCACCGTTTTTTGGTTGACCTCGTATACCTGTTTGATGAGCTGCTCCTGTTCGAGGTCAATGCTCTCGCGGTCGCGGCCTTCGCGTCCATTGCTGGCCATGGAACAGGGCAGCGTTCCCCCACCGTCGATGCTGGCTCCCAGCCAGTCATGCGCCATGTCTGGACCGCAGGTCGGGTCGTTGCCCACGATCACCACAGCCACATCGGACTTGCGCGCCGCGTTCACCGCTGCATTGCCGAGTTCACTCTCGGCATAGTTCACGGTGACGCTTGCACCCACCGCTTTTTGAATCCCTTGCAGCGGCGTCACTGCATACGGCGGCGTGCCCCCGTACCAATCCCAATGCACAGAGTTGGCCAGCGGCCCAATCACTGCGATCGAGTGCATTGCGTGCTTGTCGAGCGGAAGAAAATTCTTTTCATTCTTCAGCAGCACCACCGACTCCAGCGCCATCTGCCGCGATACGCTGCGGTCGCGCTCCGTATTCCACGGCTCCGTGCCGTCGTGAATCTTCGTATACGGAACCATCTCTGGCGGGTCCAGCAATCCCAGCTTGATGGCGATGCGGAACTTGCGGCGCAACGCCTCATCCAAGTCGGATTCCTTCAGTGAACCATCTTTCAACGCGGCTCGTGCTTCGTCGGCATACTTGTCCAGAAATTGATTGATGCCCGCATGGATGCAGGCGACCACAGCGGCCTCTTGATTGGGAAATAGATGGCGTGGATTCACGAGCAACGTCACCGCGCCGCCGTCGCTCGACACAACATCCACGCCCCACTTTTGGATGACGATGCTGCGCAGAATCGGATTGACGGCCATGGCCGTGCCATTCCACGCGTTGTAGGAGGCCATCACCGCCTTGGCCCCGCCCTGCTCAAAGCCCATGCGAAAGGGAAGCGAGTAGTACTCCCAAAACAAACGCTGATCGAAGTTTGACGAGGATGAGGTGCGATAGTTCTCATTCTCATTGGCCAAGAAGTGCTTCAGCAGCGCCGCTGCCTGCCAGTATTTGGGATCGTCGCCTTGCAGTCCATGGATGAAGGAGACGGCCATCGTGCCATTGAAGAACGGGTCTTCGCCGTAAACCTCTTCACTGCGGCCCCAGCGCGGGTCGCGCGCCAAGTCGGATTGCGGCCCCCACAGCATCAAAATTTGGCGATCATACTTTGGCGTCTGTGTAATGTAGCGCGCCTCGTAACCCTCCACATCGGCGGCCTTCTGCACCAGTGCCGGATCCCAGGATTCGCCCATGCCCACCGGCTGCGGGAACTGCGTTGTCGGGATCGGTTGCAACTTGCCACGCGCCTCACGCTGCACCACGCCGTGGATGCCTTCTGAACTGCCAATGTTGGGCACGCCCAGCCGCGGCACGCCCGTCTTTGTCCCCAGGCAGTCGATCTTTTCTTCCGCTGTCATCAGCGAGAGCAAATTCTCAATGCGCTTGTCGGCGGGCAGGTTCGGATCGTTGAAGGGATAATGCGGGGCCTGCGCTGCCAAAGCTGGAAGTGCACCCATTACGAGGGAGCAGAGTAGGGAAGCAATGGTTTTCTTCATGGAATCTCCGCCTGAACGTGTATTCGGAGTTTGCGGCGTGTTGCAAGCTCCACCAGTGAGCCACTGGAATCTGCAAACGCACCAAGACTACCACGCAGCGGTAGCGATTGGCTGGGAAAATCGCCCACGGTCGAAGCGCAGTGTGGCCTCGCCTGCGAGCGCATATTCATGCCCTGTGTTCACAAAATTTCCAGCACCCCATTCAATTTCGGGTGCCCCTTGCAAGCCGTCTTTGGCTTGTGTGGGGAGGCGCGACACCACGACTCTTTTCCCCACGGGGAACATTCTGAGCGAAATGCGTTAGCGTGAATTTTCCGTCAACGCGCGCAGCGCCGCAGCATGCAAAATGCTGACGCGGTGGCCGCGAATGGCGATGATCTTTTGCTGCACCAATTTTTGCAGGCTGCGCGTCACCACTTCGCGCACCGATCCCAACCGTGCTGCAATCTGCGTGTGCGACAACGGCAGAGAAAACGAAACGCCATCAGTAATGTTGGGCACCTTGCGCTGCGCCTCGTCCAGCAACAACTGCGCCAGCCGCTGGCCCACGTCTTTCAGCGCAAGCTGCTCGGCCAGTGCGGCCACGGCGCGCAGCTTCTTCGCCAAGTGCTCCAGCGCCGTCAACGCTGCCTGCGGATATTGCAGCAGAAAATCTCGCACCACCTTGCTAGCCAGAAAAAGAACCTCGGAGTCCTCCTCAGCCATGGTGGAGGAGGGATGCACGCCGCCGTCAAAGACGGCCACCTCGGCCAGCGCGCCGCCTGTTTGCTCCGTATGCATGGTCTGCTCGCGCCCGTCGGCATTCACGCGAAAGGCGCGCACCGATCCGCTGAGCACAACATACAAACCTTGCGCTGGCTCTTGCGCAGAAAAGAGAATTTGCCCCTGTTGCAGCTTGCGCTCCACGCCCTGCCGGGCCAGATTGCGCAGCGCCGCCGCAGGCAAATTCTGAAAGAGTGGCGATTGCGCCAGCGCCGCCATGCGCCGCTCGATGGACATGCAGCCATCATCCCGTATGCTGTGTGTGTCTCGCAAGTCGCAGATAGACTGCAATTCCGCATGTGCGTTAAGTCACTGAGGCGAAGCTGCACCAAAGACTAGCTTGAAATGCGATAGGAGAGTTTCGTTATGGTCATCACATCGGATACGGAAGTTCGCCAGATTGCAATTGATAGGCCCACGGCCATTCCGCTCTTGGAAGAGTTCGGCATCGACTACTGCTGCGGCGGTCAACAAACTTTGGCCCAAGCCTGCGCCAAAAAGAATTTGCAGATCGCTCCAGTCATCGCGGCGTTGGAGCACGAATCCCACCCCACGCAAACGGCCACCGATTGGCAAACCGCACCGCTGCACGTGCTCGCGGAGCATATCGTTGCCAAGCATCACGGCTTCACGCGCCAGCAGCTTGTCTTGCTGCACGCACTCATGGAAAAGGTGGAGCATCGCCACGGCGCCACGCATCCAGAAATCCTCGCAACCGGCAAGGCACTTTCCGCGCTGGCTGCCGAGCTGACGCATCACTTCATCTGCGAAGAGAACATTCTCTTCCCATACATTGCGAAGCTGGAGCAGGAGGGCCAGGCCGCGCTGCCGCCCATGTTTGGCAGCGTCAGTCAGCCCATTCAAAAAATGATGATGGATCATGACCGCGCCGGGGATGAGTTGCGCCACATACGCACGCTCACCAACAACTATCAGCCGCCACAGGAAGCCTGCACCACATTCCGCGCGCTGTATCGCGCACTGGAAGAGTTGGAGAAAGATTTGCATCAGCACATTCACTTGGAAAACAACATTCTTTTTCCACGTGCGTTGGAATTGAGCAAGGCGCGCGCATGAACGAAGCAGACATAGGCCCGCAGCGAACTCTGCCCGCGAAAAAAATGGAACCACTCTCCAACGAAGCTCGCATCACATTGGAGCGGCAGAGCCAATACGTAGCGACCGCATTTGTCGCCAGTGGCCTGCTCTTCATGCTGTTGCCGGGCACCTTTCTCGGGGTGTGGAACCTGATCGGGATTTCGGAGAGCCACACCCTCACCAGTCTGTCGCCCGCGTGGCTGCAAGCGCACGGGCAGGCGCAAATCTTCGGCTGGATCGGATCGTTCATTCTCGGCATCGGCTTTTACTCGCTCACAAAAATGGAAAGCACGCGCAACTTCCCTACGCGCTCCGCTTGGGCTGCATGGCTGCTGTGGACGCTCGGCGCAACGTTGCGTTGGTTGGGAGGCGTCACCGCATGGCAGTGGAGAATTTTGTTGCCGCTCTCCGCATGTTTGGCGCTGGCTGCATTTTTGCTCTTCTTCCGCGCCGTCCGCAGGCATCGGCCTGCGCAGCCATCCTCTGGTGCGATGCCGGTGTGGATGATCCTCGTGCTGGCCTCGACGGTCATGTTCTTGCTCACACTGGTGCTCAATTGTGCGGCAATGTTGCAACTGGCACTGCGCGGCAGTGCGCCCGCGCTACCGCATGTCTTCGATCAGCAGATGGTTGTGCTCGCAGTCTGGGGAATTCTCGTTCCGACAATCTGGGGCTTCAACGCGCGCTGGCTGCCGGTCTTTGCTGGCTTTCGCGCCCCCAGCGGCCCGCGCTTGCTGGCAGCCTATGGTTGCAGCGTGGTGGGCATCGCGCTCGTCTTTGCGCAGTGGCTGCCTGTTGCCGCAGTGGCATTTTTTCTTGCTGCGGTTCTCTCTATTGAGGCGCTGCATGTTTGGGAGCGCGCCGCGCAACCTGCCAAATTGCTGAACGTACATCGTAGCTTTCCCGCCTTCGTGCGCATCGCCTACGTCTGGCTGCTCGTCTCCTGCCTGCTCACAGCACTGGCCGTGCTCTTCGATCAGGAGGGCGGCATCTGGGGCGCAAGCCGCCACGCGCTCACCGTCGGTTTCGTGGCGTGCATGGTCTTCGCCATCGGTCAACGGGTGCTGCCCGCTTTTTGCGGTATGCGCATTTTGTGGAGTACGCGGCTGATGTTCGCCTCGTTGGCGCTGCTCAACCTCGGCTGTCTGCTGCGCGTCACTTTGGAGCCGCTGGCCTACGAGGGATATTGGCATTTCGCATGGAAGTTGCTGCCCGGCTCCGCGATTGTGGAACTGACCGCAGTCGCGCTCTTTGCCCTGAACCTTCTTGCAACGCTCGCGCAGCCACCGGCGCATCTGCGTTCTGCATAACACCCACCAACCCTGCACGAGGTGCTATTTGAACTCCTACAAGCGTCTTTGGATTGCACTCTTCATCGTCATGGCCGCATCGTTTGCCGTTCTCGGCGGCGTCGGTCGTCATCTCATTAGTCACGCTCCGCCTATCCCTGTGCACGTGGTTACCCCCGATGGGCGCGTGCTCTTCACCGGCACGGACATCACCGATGGGCAAAACGTTTGGCAATCTATTGGTGGTCAGGAGATAGGCACAGTCTGGGGCCACGGGGCCTATGTCGCGCCAGACTGGACCGCCGACTGGCTGCACCGCGAAGCGCTCTTTACGCTGGATGTCTGGGCGCATGCGCAGGGAGCAGCCTCCTACGCAGCGCTGAATGATGAGCAGAAGGCCGCGCTTGACGCCCGCCTGCGCGCTGCGCTGCGCCGCAACACATATGATCCTGCCACGGGCAACATCACCGTGCTGCCTGTGCGCGCGGAGGCCTTCACTGCGTTGCAAGCCTACTACGCAAATATCTTCTCCAACGGACGCAACGCCTACGCCATCCCTCGCGGCGCGCTCAGCGATCCCGTCAAGCTGCGCAAAATGGCCGCATTCTTCTGGTGGACGGCCTGGGCTGCCACAACCAACCGCCCCGGCGCAGAGGCCACCTACACCAACAACTGGCCCCATGAGCCGCTGGTGGGCAATGAACCCACGCCCGGGGCCATCGTTTGGAGTGTGCTCAGCTTCGTCTTCCTCTTGGCTGGCGTGGGTGCCATGGTCTGGTACTTCGCCTCGCGCGAACGAGACCCCATCCACGAGCCACCCCCGCAGCACGATCCACTCCTCGGCCTGCATCCGACACCCTCGCAGTACGCCACTGTCAAGTTCTTCTTCACCGCCGCCGCGCTGGCTCTGGTGCAGATTCTCTGCGGTGTCATCACGGCGCACTACGGCGTGGAAGGCACCGCCTTTTATGGCATACCGTTGGCCAAGTGGTTCCCCTACGCGGTTTCGCGCACTTGGCACTTACAACTGGGTATCTTCTGGATTGCCACCTCGTGGCTGGCCACCGGCCTCTTTGTTGCGCCCGCTGTCGGGGGTGTGGAACCAAAAGGCCAGCGCCTCGGAGTCAATCTACTCTTTGTCGCACTGGTGCTCGTGGTCGTCGGTTCGCTGATCGGTGAATGGATGGGTATCGAGCAGAAACTTGGCAACCTCTGGTTCTGGTTCGGCAGCCAAGGGTATGAGTACGTCGATTTGGGCCGCTTCTGGCAAATTTTGCTCTTCATCGGACTCACCTTCTGGCTCTGGCTCATGGTGCGCGCATTGCGTCCCGCGCTCTCCAAGCCGTCGGAGAGTCGTCCGCTGCTGACGCTCTTCCTTATCAGCAGCATCGCCATTCCACTTTTCTACGCATCCGGCTTAATGTACGGCCAGCGCAGCAATCTAGTTACTGCGGAGTATTGGCGCTGGTGGGTCGTGCACCTCTGGGTGGAGGGATTCTTTGAGGTCTTCGCCACCGTCGTCATCGCCTTCCTGTTCACGCGCCTCAACCTGCTGCGCATCCAGACCGCCACGCGCGCTGTGCTATTTTCGACGATCATCTTTCTCTCGGGTGGCATCATCGGCACCTTTCACCATCTCTACTTTGCAGGCACTGGGCCGGACGTCATCGCGCTAGGCTCTATCTTCAGTGCGCTGGAGGTGGTGCCGCTGGTGCTCATCGGCTTTGAGGCCTGGGACAACATTCGTCTGGGACGCGAACGCTTCCACGCCGTCTGGGTCGAGGCCTACAAGTGGCCCATCTGGTTTTTCGTCGCCGTGGCGTTTTGGAACTTCGTCGGCGCGGGCCTCTTCGGCTTCTTCATCAATCCTCCGATCGCGCTGTACTACATGCAGGGCCTGAATACGACGCCCGTGCACGGCCATACGGCGCTCTTCGGCGTCTATGGAATGCTGGGGATGGGACTCATGCTCTTCTGCCTGCGCGCCCTGCGTCCCGGTCGCGCTTGGAAGGATCGTCCGCTGGCCATCGCTTTTTGGTCGATCAACATCGGCCTGTCGCTCATGGTGCTGCTCAGCATGTTGCCCATTGGCGTGATGCAGGCCTGGGCCTCGGTGAAATATGGAACCTGGTATGCGCGCTCGGCCCACTTTCTGCAGACCGGTTTCATGAACGATCTGCGCTGGATGCGCGTGCCCGGCGACACGCTCTTCGCCTTCGGCATGGTGGTCTTCTGCTGGTTCCTGCTCGGCCTGCTCACTGGTCACTCTTACGCAGAGGAAGGCTACGTTGAAGAAGGCGGCTGGCAGGTGAAACGTAGATGACTTTCCGGCGCAAGAGGAGGCTGGTGCGCATGCCTCCTCTTGCGTCCGCTATAATTCTCACGACAGGAAACTCAACCCAAATGCGTACATATAAGCCTTTACTTCTCGCCTTTTTGCTTGCATCTCTCACTCCCTTCCAAGCCCACGCACAAGGCAACGGCTCCATTTCCTCACTGCGCAAGGCTGCGGACGCAGGCGATGCCAAGGCGCAAGACGCGCTCGGCGTGGCCTATGCCAAGGGCCAAGGCGTGGCCAAAGATGAGTCTGCCGCTGCGCAGTGGTTTCGCAAGGCTGCGGACCAAGGCAACGCCCACGCGGAAGATACGTTGGGTGCGATGTATGAATCCGGCCACGGTGTGGCCAAGGATCCAGCGCAAGCCGCGCAGTGGTTTCGCAAGGCTGCCACCCAGGGCTACGCGCGTGCGGAATACAACTTGGGCGTTCTCTACGCCGCAGGCAATGGCTTGCCCAAGGATCAGACGCAGGCGATTCAATGGTTCCGCAAGGCTGCCATGCAGCACGATGCCGATGCCGAAAACAATCTGGGTGTAGCCTACGCCAGCGGTCAAGGTGCGCCGAAGGATGCACCGTCCGCCGTGCAATGGTTCCTGCTCGCGGCCAACGACGGCAGCGCCAAAGGCCAATACAACGTGGGTGCCATGTTCCTGACCGGTCAGGGCGTCCCCAAGGATCCTGTCCGCGCTTACTATTGGCTCGGCTTGGCTGCCTATGATGAGCAGGATCCGGCCCGCGCGCAGAGCATCGAGGCTGCTCGTCAGGCCATGGCAACGCACCTGCCGCCGGAGGCCGTGCATCGCGTCGAGAACCAAGTACAGCAGTGGATGGATGCCCACCCACTCCACCCCGGCGCAAAGTAATCGCCAGCCTGTGCCGTGCATCACTCCCGCAGGGTGAGCACGCGCACAGAATTTTCCATCCCAAACATGGAAGCATAGCGCCAGTGCAACGAGTCTCGCTGCGCGGCCGCATCCATGTCCTTTCTCAATCCAGAAGCTTTGGCTCGACAATCCGAAGAGTCGTTCCGCGCGCAGCATCCGTATCCTTGGACGCACATGGACGCTACGCTGACGCCAGAAGGCTACGAACAACTCCGCGCCACGCTGCCTGATGTCTCCCTCTTTGATCGCAAGGTGGGCGTCAAGCGTGCGCATGGGCAAAAGCCGCACGATCGCAACATTCTGCACTACCATCCCTCCATGCAATTGCCAGAGCCGTGGAAGCATTTCATCCGCGAGCTGCACGGGCAGGACTACCAAAATTTTTTGCAGCGCATGCTCGGCCCGCGCCGCTACATTCTCACCTTGGAGTGGTACTACGCCTGGCAGGGATGCTCGGTTTCGCCACACTGCGATGCGCGCCGCAAGCTGGCCACGCATATCTTCTATTTCAATGCGGAAGAGGACTGGCAGCGGGAGTGGGGCGGCGACATCTTGATCTTGGAGGATGCCGGGCGCTTTCGCGCGCACTCCGCGCCAGACTTTAACGATCTGAGCGTGGCCGCTTCACTGATGCCGCGCGGCAATCGCAGCCTGTTCTTTGCAAGAACGGAGCATTCTTGGCACGGCGTCCGCCCCTTGCAATGCCCACCGGGCGTGCTGCGCAAGCTCTTCATCGTCACCGTCAATGTGCCCACGTTGCAAGTCTGGTGGCGGCGTGTACGCGGCAAAGACCCCGATGGTTATCCTCTGCGCGGAAAAGGTAATTCGTCCGAGTAATTTTTTACATGTGATGCGCGTCACGCATCCACATGCGCCCACTTGCCAAATACCGGTCGATGGGTGCACCATGACCTTGCAAACGTGTGGCCTGCACCGGCTGCATAAATCCCAAGGGGTGTCTCTCATGAAACGCGGTACTGTGATTCGCATCGCATGGACCTTGGCGCTCGGCGGCTCTGCTGCTCTGTGCGTCGCGCAAACTGCCAAAACAGAAACCTTCACCGGCTACATCAGCGACTCCAAATGCGGAGCCATGCACATGGACAACGGCGTTGGCTGCGTTCGCAAGTGCATTGAGAACGGCAACCATCCCGTATTGGTCGATGCGCACAAACGCATCTGGTCGATTGAAAATCCAGATTCGATCAAGGATGACTACGGCTACAACGTCAAACTCGACGTCACTGTGAACGCCAAGCGCAAGAGCATCTACATCAACAAAGCCACTAAGACCGGCGGCGTGATGGGCGGCATGAAAGACGGCATGATGAACATGAAGATGTAGCGGAAGCCTGCTGCAAGCGAAACAGCCGCGTGGGGATGCTCTGCATCGCGCGCGGCTGTTTTGTTTTATGAGGCGGCGCGCAGTTGTGCATCCGAAGCGGCAAAGCGCTCCGGCGCAAAGTCGCCGAGCGGAATCTCCGGCGTCTCGCCCAAAATCATCTGTGCCATCAAATGCGCTGTGGCTGGAGCTAGCAGAATGCCATCGCGGTAATGTCCGGTCGCGTGCCAGCAATGCTCCATCACTGCTGCGCCCATCACCGGCAGCGCGTCCGGGGTTCCGGGACGCAGACCGGCCCATTGCTCCACTTGCGGCATCGGCTCCAACTCTGGCAGCAGCACGCGTGCCTGCGCTGCCAGTGTGGCAACACTCTCCGCAAAAACAGTCTCATCGAAGCCTGCATCCTCCAGCGTTGCGCCAATGGTGACGCGCCCCTCGCCGCGCGGAATCAAATACACGCCCGGCGCGCGCACCACGCAGCGCAACCGCTCTGGCGCGCAGTATAGATTCAGCATCTGTCCTTTGACGGGCGCAATCGGCAGGCCGCCCAGCACAGCATCCCCCGCCCACGCGCCGCAGCAGTTCACAAAGACACCGGTAGAAAGCGTTGCCCGTGATGTCTTCACACGCACACCGCTTGCGCCCGTTTCCACACCGAGCACGGGGGTCTCTTCGAGTATGCTTCCACCTGCGGCG
>JAJZCX010000011.1 GCA_021851625.1 Acidobacteriota bacterium
GTTCATCAAGAATCAGCCGCTGAAGGGCATGCGCGTCGCCGCCTGTCTGCACGTCACCACAGAGACGGCCAACCTGATGATCACGCTGCGCGATGGCGGTGCCGACATTGCCCTCTGCGCCTCCAATCCGCTCTCCACGCAAGACGACGTGGCCGCAGCGCTGGTGCGCGAGTATGGCATTGCCACCTTCGCCATCAAGGGCGAGGATGAGGCCAGCTACTACTCACACATTCAGGCCGCCATCGACCACAAACCGCACCTGACGATGGACGATGGCTGCGACCTAGTCACCGTGCTGCACACCAAACGCCAGGATGTGTTGAGCGGCGTGCTCGCCGGAACCGAGGAGACCACCACCGGCGTCCTGCGCCTGCACGCCATGGCCAAGGAAGGCGTGCTGCGCTACCCAGTCATCGCCGTCAACGACGCGCTGACCAAGCACATGTTCGACAACCGCTACGGCACGGGCCAATCCACGCTCGACGGCGTGATCCGCTGCACCAACGTACTGCTGGCTGGTTCCAAGTTCGTTGTCGCTGGCTACGGCTGGTGCGGACGTGGCTTGGCCAGTCGCGCACGCGGCATGGGTGCAGACGTCATCGTCACCGAGATTGATCCCACCCGCGCGCTCGAAGCCGTCATGGATGGCTACCGCGTGATGAGCATGGCCGAGGCCGCGCGCATCGGTGATGTCTTCGTCACCGTCACCGGCAACAAGAGCGTCATCCGCCAAGAACACTTTGACCTGATGAAGGACGGTGCCATTGTGGCCAACTCCGGCCACTTCAACGTGGAAATCGACATTCCCGCACTGGAGCGCATGGCCTCTTCCCAGCGCCAGACGCGCGAGTTTGTCGAAGAATACGCAATGAAGGATGGTCGCAAGATTTACATCCTCGGCGAAGGCCGCCTCATCAACTTGGCCGCTGCCGAAGGTCACCCCGCCTCGGTGATGGATATGAGCTTCGCCAATCAAGCCCTGTCCGCGGAGTACTTGGTGCAGAACTACACAACGCTGGCCAAGAAGGTGTACTCCGTTCCGCAAGAATTGGATCGCCGCGTGGCGCGCCTCAAGCTGGAAGCGATGGGCGTCAAGATCGACAAGCTCACTCCAGATCAGGAAGAGTACCTGGCAAGCTGGTCGGAAGGCACCTAACGCTCCGGCAACACGCGAGCATAAAAAAGGGCCCGGCATCCGCCGCGCCTTTTTTGTTCTCTGCACTGCAAGTTCGCGGGAACTTGTCCTCCGCTTACCCTCTCTGCGTTCAGCTACGGCTTCGTCACCACGGGGTCAGTCGTGGTCAGCAGCCCATAGTCCGTCGAAGTTGATGAGGGTGGGTCCAAGAAGAACGCCGAATAGATGCCGTTGGCTGCCGGGGCAAACACCACGGAGTACAGGACGGACGTTTTGACTCCAAACTTGGTGACCTGCATTACATACGAACCGGGAGCAAGTTGTAAGTAGCCGGAAACCTGTCCGTAGCTAACTCCACTCAACACAGGAGTGGCTCCGTTTAGGTTGGTGCCGGGTGGGACAACATACACATCCACAGGCCCGGCCTCCGCTGACGTATCCATGAAGCGCAATTTATAGTCTCCGCTTTGCGGAGGGCTGTCATCATCAGTCAGTACCGTGATGCCTACGCTTGCAGCAGGCCCAGTGGTCACAATCGTGTAATAGGCGTTCTGCGCCAAGGTCTGCGTCGTCTGCGCCATGGGCGAGGCGGCAGTCTTCGCATACACCAGTATCGGCCCGTTGGTTTGCGAACCAATGGAACTATAGTTTCCAGACGTATCCGCGGAGACGTAATTACCCTGTTGAAACACGCCTTCTGTGCCATAGGGCAGATCAAAAGCAATCTGGGTTGGTCCAGCTTGAATGGTGTAATTTGTCAGTCCGGGCGAAGCATTCACGGCGCGCACGTTCGTGATGCTTAACGAGCCACACCCCGCCAAGAGCAACAGCAGGCCAGCCGAACCACCAGCGCAGACATGTTTGAAATATCCGTTCATTGTTTCGCAATACTCCTCAGCGGCAGAACATTTCGCCGACAGACAACACCGGCAGCCAGAGCAGTCCCAACTCAGTGCGCAGGAGGTCACTCCTCTTCCGGCCCTGCCGTCCCTGTCTTTCGCAGGTGACGACCCAGCGCGCAGCAATTTCCTTCACAATATCCAGAGAAACCCGTGTCCCCATTGTGCCCCACTGTTGGCCGAATACACAACAAAATTTCCTTGGATGTACCACACATGCCTACCCCTATGCAGCGAGCACCTGGTCCCACCCCCATAGAGATCTCCACCAATAGTCGCACGGGTAAAGCATTTTCAATCAACGATATATGCTGCATTTGTCTATCGAAAGCCCCGTCTGGCCGAAGCCTGAGGCGACCCTCCAGCTAGAACTCCACCCCATGCCACAAACTCGTAACACGGCGTTCATCCGGCGCTCACAGGAATTTCATTTCGCATTCACTGGGCGTGCAAATGCGCCTGTTGTTCTGGAACGGGACGGAGTGTGTTTTGTTTTCTGTTTCGCCCAAGCGGGTGTCTGTTCAGCCTCCGTGTCAACAACCAATCGAAAGAGGTACGTACGTGTCCAGTCTTTGGAAGAAAATTCTGTATCCTTTGCTCCTCGTTGTCCTAGCCGGTGGAACGCCCATATTTGCAGCCAGTCCGGCCACGATTCGGGGCACCGTCGTCAACGCGCAGGGCAATGTGATTGCCGGTGCGCAGGTGACGCTAACCAACACGATGACAGAGAAGTCCTTCACCGCCACGACCGGCCAAGATGGCAGCTATACGCTGACCGTGCCCAATCCGGACGGCTCCATGCTGACCATCGTGAAGGAGGGCTTCGCCACTTACAGCCAGGCACTCGACCTGCACTCTGGCCAGATGCTGGATGTCGATGCCAAGCTCGAAGTCCAGAAGGCCACACAGACCGTGACTGTGCACGCCGAGACGCCGGGCATCACGCCGCAACCTTCGCAGCAGCAGGTCTTTGACACGGCGCAGTCGGTGCGCGTCATTGATCGCCAACAGATGGACATGGCCGGCCCCGTTGCCGGCGGCGCGCAGGTGCTCTCCACCGCGCCCGGAGCCATCGTCACCGGTTACGGCGACTCCGGCGCAACCAAGTACACCATCACCGTGAACGGACTCAACCAGGGCTGGGGCGGCTACGGCGGTTACACCGGTGGCGCTTCGCTACAGATCAACTACGACGGCATTCCGATCGTGGACTCCGCCACCGACCTGTGGCCTTCGGCAACCCTGCCAGAAAATGGATTGATCCAGAACGTCAACGTCACCTACGGTCCCGGCAGTGCAGCCGACCGCTGGTATGACAACGTGGGCGGAGGCGTGGACTTCACTCCACTGCAGCCTTCAACCAAGCGGCAAGGCAACGTAACGGCCACCTACGGCAGCTATCAACAGAAAGACTTGGTGGCTAGCTTCAGCCCCGGCATGTTCCAAGGCTGGGCTACGGAAGTGGCAGGCGGTGCGGGCAAGGGCGATGACTTCCGCAAGGCCACCGATGGTTTTAAGAATCCCGGCAAAGACTGGGCAGTGCAATCAAAGGCCGTCAAGACCTTTGGTGCCAGCAGCGCCGAGTTTGGCGGCTATTACTCTTATGCGGGCGGCTATCGTTCGCAGGTGGTTCCCATCGTCGCCAACCCCTACATCACCATCGACGGCACAACCAGCAGCGAGCAATACAGCCAGAATACTTCCGGCTACTACAGCACGCTGCCCTTCGCCAGCTACAACAAGTACGACACCAACCAACTGGGCCTGATCTACGCGCGGCAAAATATCACGCTTGACCCCACCACCTCGCTGCAAAATACAGCCTGGTATATGAACATCATCCGCACACACGACCGCTACAACGACGTGTATCAGAACCTCTCTGGACCCAACGGCAACCAACAGCAGGACGAGCACAACAACCCGTTCAGTCACACGATGGGCGATAAATTGATGCTCACTAAAAACCTGCCGTGGAATGCGATCACCGGTGGCGCCTACTACACACACGAGCTATACAACAGCCACAACAACTTCTATGGGCCGGCCTGGGGCGGCTCCAAAACAACCGCCAATGTGGGTGGAAAAGTTCGCTCCAGCTACTTTGACCAAACGGACTTCGCCCTCTTTCTGCAAGATGACATTCACCCCATCGCCGCCGTGCACATCACGCCCGGCATCCGCTATGTGGGCTTTGCCACCGGCTTTTACAACGCCGTGCAGCAGGACTTCAATCTCGCGGCAGGTGCCACGCTAAGCACCACCTGCCGCTATGGCAGCTTCGGCGGCACCAAGGGCACCGTCAATGTACAGGATGCCTGCCCGGCTGCCAACGAAAACCGCAGCGGCGTCGAACCCTCCATCGATGCGTCCATTCAGGCGCGCCCGTGGCTGAACCTCTACGGCGGATTTCAAGAGGCGTTGCGCGGCCCAGCCTTGGGTGGCGGCGGCGGACTCTTCCAATCCGTCGATCCAGCCAGCTATCACTTGGAGCGCGGCTACTACTCCCAGGGTGGATTCAAAATTCACACCGAGGGCAATGGCTTCCGCAACAACTTCATCTTCGGCGCGAACTACTACTTTGAGAAGTTTGACAATCAAGAGATTGACACAACTTTAGCCAACGGCAACACCTTTGATGCCAACGGCAGCTCGAAGTACAAGGGCGTCAACATTTTTGCCGATGACGATCCCGTCCACAACCTGCACCTGTTCGCCAACGGCAACATTGAATCCGCCAGCTACACCAGCTATGTAACCGGCGGCCTTTTCGTCAACGGCGTAGCCACCTGCAACACGCCCAGCGGCCCGGTCGCCGGATGCTTGGACTACGCAGGCTACCCGGTCTCCTACGTGCCCAACTCCACCTTCAACTTGGGCGCGGTCTACTCCATCCAAGCGATGCCCAAGCTGACGCTGCAACCCACAGCCTCGTTGCAGTTCGTCGGCAGCCAGCACTTGTTTGACAACTGCGCCGAGCAAGCGGGAGCCTGCACCAGCCCTGCCCCCAGCCAATCGGTGACCATGTCGAACTACACCACGCTGAACCTTGGCCTCAAGGTTCCCTACAAGCACTTTGACGTCAGCGTTTCAGCGTTGAACGTCTTCAACCAGGAATACAACATCTTCGAATACATCTCGGCGGGCAGCTACTTCAACACCAACTCGACCGCGCCAGCCAATCAACCGCAGTACGCCTACGATTACGTAACTGCCTATCCCGGCGCGCCGGTCACGGCTTACGTCAGCGTCAGCGCGCACTTCTAACCCAACCACAGGCAGCCAGCCGCACCGCTTCCACAGGGCGCGGCTGGCGCTTCCACATCTTCCATCCCTCCGCGCGCAATCTCCCGCTCACAATCCAGCAGTCGCTCCAGCAGCGTCAACGCGAAGGGGAGCGCGTGCTCGCGCATCCGTGGAGATAATTCCTCGCAGCACTCCAACGCGACCGCTCCGGCAATCAGCAAGTACGCCCGACTCGGACGGCGACCATACCAAGCCTGCGCACAGGCCAACAAATGCTCTGGCGTCATGTGATGCGAAGCGCGCAGCACGCCCACATCCTGCTGGGTCGTCTGCGCGGGGATACCCGCCTCTGGCTCCAGCAACGTCAGCTCCACCTCACCCGCAGGCGAGGTCACAGCCGCATCGGCAAAGACCACCACGCGCGCGCGCGCAACTTCAGCAGCCATCTCCGGCGTCCACTGCTGCGCGGCGATCACGTGCAATTGCTCTGCGGGAAAGCGCTCCCGCGCCGCCGCCGCCAAGTGCAGACCAAACGCATCATCGCCGCGCAAGGGATTGCCGCAGGCCAGCAGCAGCATCTCCGTCATCGCGTGCCTCCTCAATCCCGACGCAGGCTGCGTACCAACGCACCATCCGGCGCGCGCAGCTCCACCTGCAACGGCATCTGCCCCACCGCGTGCGTCGAGCAACTCAGGCACGGATCGTAGGTGCGAATCACCGCCTCGACGCGATTCAACATCCCTTCCGTCACCTGATCGCCGCGCACAAAGTGCCGCGCCGTTTGCAGCACACCGCGATTCATGGCAGCGTTGTTGTGCCCAGTGGCGATGATCAAATTGGCGTGCGTGATCAGGCCATCGTCATTCACCTGATAGTGGTGCATCAACGTGCCGCGCGGAGCCTCCGCCACGCCCACGCCTTCATTGCTGTTCACTCGGGCCGTGGCGCGCACATGCTTGTCGAGTATCTCCGGATCCAACAACAGTTGCTCGATCTTCTCCGTTGCGTGCAACATCTCCACCAGGCGCGCCTGATGGTAATAGAAGCTGCTCAACACCGGCCCATTGCTCATGGCGCGAAAGGCGCGCCACTCCACGTCGGCCAGCGGCGTGCCGCAACGCTCGGCCAGATTCAACCGCGCCAGCGGCCCCACACGATACACACCGCCCGGATAGCCCAGCGGCTTGTAGTACGGAAATTTCAAATAGGTGAATGGCTCGACTTTTTCTTCGATGTAGCTGGCATACGCCTTCGGATCCAAGCTGCTCGCTACCATGTTGCCTGCCGAGTCGCTCAGGCGCAGATGGCCGTCGTAATACTCGGCTTTGCCTTCGTCATCGGCCAATCCCAAAAACAGCGTGGGAAAGTTGGCGAAGACCTCAATCTCGGCGTGAAAGTTTTCCGTCGCCGCCTTGAACCAAGTGAGTGTGCGCTGCACCTTGGCCCGCGCTTCGGGAATCATCGCTAGAATTTTGTCGCGCTTCTCCAGGCTCAACGGCTCATTGACGCCGCCGGGAACCACCCAGCCGGGATGAATGCGTTGGCCGCCAAGAATCTCAATCACCGTCTGGCCAAACTGGCGCAGATGCACGCCGTCCAGCGCCGTCTCTGGAGCCGTCTGCGCCACGCCGAGTATGTGCCGCATCGCCGGATCGGAATCCATGCCCAGCAGCAAGTCGGGCGCGGAGAGATAAAAGAAGCTCAGCGCGTGCGACTGCACCAACTGCGCCAGATTGAAGATGCGCCGCAGATTGGCCGCCGCTGGCGGAATGCGCACAGCCAGCAGCGCATCGCAGGCCTTGGCCGAGGCAATCAGGTGACTGACCGGGCAGATGCCGCAAATGCGCGCCATGATGCCGGGCATCTCGTAATACGGACGCCCCTCGCAAAACTTCTCAAAGCCGCGCACCTGCGTGATGTGAAAGTAAGCCTCCTGCACCACGCCGGCGTCGTCCAGTTGCAGCGTGATCTTGGCGTGGCCCTCTAATCGCGTAACCGGCGCAATGGTGATGGTCTTCGGCATCGCTGTCTCCTCTTCATCCAAACTTGGCCACGCCGCTTAAATCCGGCACGCGGCCCGCCAGCAATTCGCTCAGCGCAAAGTGAATCGTGTCCGCCGTGGGCGGGCAGCCGGGCACGAACGCATCAATCGAAACGTAATCATGCAGCGGCTGCACTCGCTCAAATAACCGCGGCAGTTGCACGAAAATATCCTGCATCTTGCCCGTAGCGTTCTGCGCCGGGCCGTGGGCAGATTCGCCGTAGACCCGACGCAGCATCGCTTCTGCACCGCACGCATTCCGCAGCGCGGAGACGTTGCCGGTGATGGCGCAATCGCCCAAGGCGACCAAGATGCGCGTTCGCTCCCGGATCATGTGAATCTTTTCCAAATCCTCCGTGTTGCCAATCGCGCCCTCGACCAATGTGATGTCCACATGCGCGGGAAATATCTTCTGATCCACCAACGGACTGTAGACCAAATCGAATTGGCTGCTGAGTGTGATCAGCCGCTCATCCATGTCGAGCAGCGACATGTGGCAGCCGGAGCAGCCATCCAGCCAGACCGTCGCCAGCGTCTTCTTTTCGCTCATAACTCCTCCCGCATGGTGCGCAGATACGGCAGAAAACTAGGATCCTTGCCGCGCCGTTCTCCGGTGCGATTCTTTTGGAAGAGCGCGCCGGTCGGGCAAACCTGCACGCACTTGCCGCAACTGGTGCAGGTCTCCGACGTGCCCCACGGCTGATCGAGATCGGTGATGACCTTGGACTGAATGCCGCGACCCATCACGTCCCAGGTGTGCGCGCCTTCAATCTCAGAGCAAACGCGTACGCAGCGTGTGCAGAGAATGCAGCGGTTGTGGTCGAGCGTGAAACGCTCATGCGAAGCATCCACCGTGAGCGCAGGAAAACGATACGGCACCTCGACGTGCGTCATGCCCAGCGTGGTTGCCATCGATTGCATCTCGCAATGGTTGTTGGCCACGCAGACCGAGCAAACATGGTTGCGCTCGGCAAAGAGCAGTTGCATCGTCATCTGCCGATAATCGGCTAGGCGCGGGGAGTTGGTGGTCACCTCCATGCCTTCATCAACGCGCGTAGTACAAGCTGGCAGCAAACGGCGCGCGCCTTTCACCTCCACCAAACAGAGGCGGCAGGCACCCACATCCCCCAGTCCCTCTAAATGGCAAAGCGTGGGAATGAAGATGTTGTGCTCGCGCGCGGCGGACAGAATCGTCTGCCCCGGCGTGGCGCTGGCGTCCACGCCATCGATCACAAAGGTTTTGGCTCCGGGTGCGGCGCTCATGCGTTCACCTCCGCTGGGGTTGTGGCACACTCGCAGACGCCCGCAGGGCAATGCTTGTCCTCAATGTGCGCCAGATATTCGTTCTTGAAGTACCGCAGCGTGCTCAGCACAGGATTGGGCGCGGTCTGTCCCAAGCCGCACAGGCTGGTTGCTCCCACCATCTCGCAGAGCCGCACCAGCAGGTCGAGATCGCGGTGCGTCGCCACGCCTTCGGTGATGCGCGTCAGCAAACCATGCATCTGCGCTGTGCCTGCGCGGCAGGGAACACACTTGCCGCAAGACTCCGACATGCAGAACTCCATAAAGAAGCGCGCCACGCTGACCATGCACGAGCTGTCATCCATCACGATCATGCCGCCCGATCCCATGATCGAACCGGCCTGCATCAGCGAGTCGTAATCGACGGGAATATCGAGCAGCGATTCTGGAATGCAGCCGCCACTCGGCCCGCCGGTCTGCACCGCTTTGAAGGTGTGCCCAGCAGGCACGCCGCCGCCGATGTCGAAGATGATCTCGCGCAGCGTCATGCCCATTGGAACCTCAATCAACCCCGTGTTGCGCGCCTTGCCGCTCAGGGCAAAGACCTTGGTGCCCTTGCTTTTGGCCGTGCCCTGCGCAGCGTACCAAGCGCTGCCGCGCGCAAGAATTGGCGACACGTTCGCGTAGGTTTCCACATTGTTGATGAGCGTGGGGCTGTTCCACAGGCCCGACTCCGCCGGATACGGCGGCCTCGGCTGCGGCGTGCCGCGTCGGCCTTCAATCGATGCGATCAGCGCCGTCTCCTCGCCGCAGACAAACGCGCCCGCACCCAAACGAATCTCCAAATGCAGACTCATGCGCGTTCCGGCAATCTCCGCGCCCAGCAGCCCCATGCGCTTGGCCTCGCGAATGGCCACGCCCAGTCGCTGCACCGCCAGCGGATACTCCGCGCGCAGATAGATGTAGCCCTGCGACGCGCCCACGGCATAAGCAGCCAGAATCATGCCTTCCAACACGCGATGCGGATCGCTTTCAAGCACGCTGCGATCCATGAACGCGCCGGGATCGCCTTCGTCCGCGTTGCAGATGACATATTTGGTTGCGCCAGCCGCGCGCGCCACCGTCGCCCACTTCAGCCCGGTGGGATAGCCTGCGCCTCCGCGTCCTCGCAAGCCGCTGGCAGAGATCTCCTGCACCACTTCGGCGGGCGTCATCTCATGCAACGCGCGCAGCAACGCGCGATAACCCCCTGCGGCGATGTACTCCTCAATGCTCTCTGGATTGATGCTGCCGGAATTCTCCAGCACAATCTTCGTCTGCTTGGCAAAGAACGGCATCGCCGTGTCGATGGCCAACTCCCGCACCGGCTCTTGATTCAAACTGGCGACGATCTTGGCCGCGTGGCCCGGTTGCACACCGCCGTAGAGCCGCGTCGGCTGTGCAGTAGTTTTATCCTCGGCGGCCACGGCCTGCGCAGGCTCATGGCTCACCACCGGTCCCGCCGAGCACAACCCCATGCAGCCCACGCCGCGCACACTGCACCGCGCGCCCGATTTTTTCGCCTCGTCCGTCAGCGACTTCTGCACCGCGTCGCTATGCAGCGACAAGCATCCAGCGGCCACGCAAACATTGATCCGGTCGCCTGCGGCACGTTGCTCCTGCTGCACTTTGGCCGTGGTCTGCTCCAGTTCCTCATGCGACATCATGGCTGCCTCCAAGCCTGCAACTGTTCGTCGAGTGTCTCCGACTTCGCATAGCTGTGCGTCTTCTCGTCGAAGATCATCACCGGCGCAAAACTGCACGAACCAACACAGCGCACCGCCAGCAGCGAAACCTCGCCGTCCGGCGTAGTTTCTCCCGCTTGGATGCCCAAACTCTTCTCCGCGTGCTTCATCAATCGCTCCGCGCCGTTGATAAAGCACGCCGTGCCCAAACAGACCTGACAGGTGTGTTTGCCCGGCGGACGCAGTTGAAAGAGGTGATAGAAGGTCGCCACGCCATAAGCCTGGCTCGGCGGCACGCGCAGCGAAGAGGCAACGAAGCGAATCGCATCCTTGTCGAGAAATCCAAAGGATTGCTGCACCGTGTGCAGCGTCTCAATCAGCGCGTTGCGCGAGTAGCCATGCTTGCGCATCGTGCCCTGCACAATCCTCCAGCGCTTGTCCTCCGACGGCAACGACGGACGGGCCATGTTGACCATCTCCATCCCTCCTTGCCTCGGATTCTCAGCGATCACAAGGGGCGGCGATGTGCTCACCATCACAGGATTGGCCCGTGCAGATTCCGCAGTTTGCGTGCGCCGCAGCACAGATACGTGCCCCACCCCGGCGACCAGGACTTTACCGGACGCATGATGAGCGTTGTTGGTATTCAGGAATGGAAGCTCTTCGCGTGGCAACTACTTCTTAAATAATTTGCGGGAGATGTCAGGCCAGAACTCGACGAAGAGCGTGCCCAGATCGCCTTCCACCGTCACAATGGCAGCGCCCTGAACGGTGAGGTCCAGTCCTCGATCCTCAGGTGGGTAGTAGAAATTCGAGATTCCACCAGCGGCCAGATTCCCCAAGACATTGGCGTAGTTTGGCCCGTGGCTTCCGTTGTCGTTCTTGGTGATCACAGCCGTGGAAATCGCGTAGAGTGCCCGCTTCAGGACGGGGCCTGTTCCCTTGCGGTAATACCGAGGGTCTTCACGCAGCAGAATGGGAAAAACGGCATTGCCAAGAATCGCACCGTCAAAACTGTCGGCGTAGGCGGCTCCATAGCGCTTGGCGTACCCCTCCGTGCCCTGTCCATATTCGTCAAAGTTGTCGGTCGCCTGACCGTAGCCAGCCAAAACTCCGGCAGCGGCAAATGTGACGGGATCAATTGCACCCTTGAAGGCCAGCCGAAATTTTTGCTTCGGGGTCAGCGGAGCTGCGTTTTGAATAAAAGATGTATTGAAGTTGGGAATGATGCCCAGGATGCGTTGGTGCTCCTGTTGTTTGAGTTGCTGCTCGGCCAGATCGTGCGCTGAGAGCATGGGAGGCGGTGAAGAAGACTGTGCTGACGGTATCGGAGCCTCTGGAAGCTGCGCGTGTGCCAGCCCGGTCAACGACAGCGCGGCGAGCAGTGCAGGCAGTACAGAAAGACACAAAGATCGAGAGGAACTCAAGGCAGAACGCAGGAGCACTTTCTTTGGGCTACATACACAGACGCAAACTGCACAGAAAAGTTGCAAAGATTTGGCGACCCAAGTTGTTCGTCTGCAAAGGATGGTTCGCCGACCATGCAGCCCTTGCGCTACACTTAGATGTTCGGATTTGCGTACCCAATCCGCCCATCCAGATACTGCCGTAGAGAGATTCCTCAACGCCTGTAAGGAGTACGTTCGTATGTCAATTCCCGCCACCCAGATGCGTCCGGGCATGATTATCAAGCACAACAATGAGCTGCACGCCGTCTTTAGCGTGGAGCATCGCACACCCGGCAACCTGCGTGCCTTCATCCAGGCTAAGCTGCGCAACCTGCGCACCGGTGCCATGTTTGAGCACCGCTTCCGCTCGCCCGATCCCATTGATCGCGTCATCGTGGATGAAGTGCCGATGGAGTTCCTCTACGCCGACGGCGACGATGACTACTACTTTATGAACACGGAAAACTACGAGCAGACGCACCTGAAGCGCTCCACGCTGGGCGATGCGGTTGAGTATCTGATTGCCAATTTGCAAATTAAGGTCTCCTTTTTTGACGGCGTGGCCGTGGGCATTGAGCTACCCCAGACCGTGGAGATGATCGTGGTCGAAACGGAGCCGGGCCTGAAGTCGGCCACTGCCTCGTCTGTCACCAAACCCGCCAAGCTGGAAACAGGTCTGATGGTGCAGGTGCCGCCCTTCATCAATGAAGGCGAAAAAATCCGCATCGACACCGCCGAAGGCGCGTACCTTTCTCGCGCATAGTTCGCAGACCTGCCTGTTTCTGGAGCGGTGGCCATTGATGAATTTCCACGAAGCGGAAACGTGTATTTGGAGCGCGGTCGGTATCTTCTGGCTACTGGCCGCGTTTGTACAAAAACGCACGATCCGCCGCCAGAGTATCGGTACCCGACTGCTCCAGGTGGGGATTGTTCTGCTGCCACTGATCCCCTTCATTATTTTCAACCGATCGCTGAAAATTCTGGATACAACGTTTCTTCCCGGAGCGTGGGCCATGCACTCACTGGGATTATTACTGACCCTGTTCGGCTGCGCTCTTGCGGTCTGGGCGCGCATCGTTCTCGGTAGCAACTGGAGCGGCACGGTTACAGTAAAGGAAAATCACGTTCTCATCACTCATGGGCCGTATGCGTGGGTGCGCCATCCCATTTACTCAGGATTTTTGCTGGCGCTGGTTGGCACGGTTCTGGTTCTAGGAAAATTTCTGTGGTTGCTGACAGTGGGCTTGGCCCTGCTTGCGACGTGGTTGAAATCTCGCGCAGAGGAAGAATTTATGTACCAGGAGTTTGGCGAGCAATACAGCGCCTACCAGCAGCGCGTGAAAGCGCT
>JAJZCX010000012.1 GCA_021851625.1 Acidobacteriota bacterium
TAGTTACAGAATCCCCATTTTCTTGGACAGGGGCAATGGGTAGAAAGTTGGGTCGATACTCCGTATTGCGTCCGTGGTAATACCCGATGCTGAAGGTGCCATTCTCAAAGACCTTTTCTACTTTGGCAAAGGCAGCATATCCGGAGGAGGGCGCGGTAAATGTGGGGATGTTTGTCGTACCTACGCGAAACGTATCGTTGGATGCATATCCAGAGGCAAGAATTCCAGACCATCCTTTATGCTGGCCGGTTTTCAAAACAAAATGCTCAATAGCGGTGTTATAGCTTCCATAATCCGCACCGGCAGCCAGCTTGAATCCCGACTCATCGCTGGGCTGCACAGGAACATAGTTCACCGTTCCGCCCAGACTATCGAACCAGCGATTCGAAGGTGCTCCCGGCCCGTAATCTACGTTGATATCAGAAATCATGTCCATGATAGGAATCTGCGTCGTCTGCCATTGCCCATTGTTTGAAATCATGTTGTTCATTGGAATGCCATCGAGCAGAAAGCTGATACCGTTCCTCAAGATGTCGCCGTTCACGCTGGACCAGCCGCCCTTTACGCCGCGAACTACCACTTCGCTGCGCGCGGTTGCTGCCACGCCTCCGTAACCATAGACAAATACGCCCGGGGCAGCAGTTAACGCTTGAGCAGCACTGCCAAATGGACCAGCAACGCCCTCAATTTCACTGCTAGTGATGGTTGCCTGCGTTACAGATGTCTCCGGGGAACCTTGAGCGGTTACCTTTACGGACTGTTTTACCGACGAGAGACTGAGAACTATGGGAGTCGTCACATCCTGGCCCTGCTGAATGTTTATATCCGATTCTGAAAATTCGGAGTATCCATCTTTGGTCACGGTCAACTGATACTTGCCAATCGGTAAGTCGGGAACACTGTAGTTGCCGTCCTCATCCGTAGTCACGGTTCGTATTGCTTTTGTGGAGATGTTGGTGAAGGTGATGGTTGCCTGCGTGACTGGATTTCCTTTAAAATTGGTGATATTTCCTTCAGCTTTTCCAGTATCCGCAGCGTAAGCAGATGGCGCAAGGGTGCTAAGAAATATCATCGCCATGGCGATTCTTTTTACGAAATACACAATGTCCTCGTTTCATTTGCAATGAGATATGGGAGATAGACGCTTCCCAAGGCGTGCGTGGGGAAGTGACTAGCGTGCGTCCCTGAACAGCAGCAGTTCTGTTGTTGTTGAGTGTCCACAAACGTGATGAACGCAGGGTGAGCCATCGATGAATTTGTGGTGACGGCAGCGTTAACAGAAAATGACTGGGAGAGATTTTCAAATGCAGACATGCGCAGCATGTTTGCACTGAAGACTAAAATGGTCTCGCATTAAATGTGATTGAATTTGTCCAAGTTTGCCGCAAGATGTGGATGGAATGGAAATTCTTGGAAGCTGCTTATTCCAAAGATAAATTTGGCTGGAAATTTGACCTTGGTCGCGCCGATCTCTTGGCGGAGGAAGCGCGACCCAGGGAAGAGGCGCTGCACGATGGAACTTCACAATCCGCAGGCTAGATGCGCACCCTGCGTGCCTTGTTTGCCCTCACATTTTTTATGTTGAGCTGCTCGCGTTCCCGGCAGTGCTTTGGGCTGGCGTGACGGGCAGCATCTCCGGCACGGTGCGCGACGCGCGGTGCGGCGGTACACATTGAAACCTCCAGCGTGGATGAGCTGCAGTTCACGCCCGGCCCGCTGCATCTGCATCACAATCCGCGCAGTGCCGGACACAACTACTGCAACACGGCGCTCTTTGCCATGCAGCCGCTGGGCACGCGGGGCAATGCCAAGCGCAGATTCTTCCCTGGCCCCGGCATGGACAACACGGATCTGGCGTTGTTGAAGAATTTCTCTCTGTCGCAGGCGCGTTCACTGCAACTGCGCTTGGAGAGCTTCAACACCTTCAACCACGCGCAGCTTTTAAGCGCAGGCGCGGTGGATGGCAACATCAGCAGCGCAACGTTTGGTCAGGCGGTCAGCGCGGCTAGTCCACGCATTGTGCAGGTTGCGGCCAAGGTCATATTTTGACCGCGCAGGCTGAGCGTTGAGGATGCGCAGCGGCAAACTGTTTTATCCTGAGACGGAGACATCTATGACAACCTCCGCATCGATTGCCACGCCCGTTCGAGAGATTTCCATCGCGCACAGTCCGGACTCGGACGACGCCTTCATGTTTTACGCTCTGGCCACGGACAAGGTGACCGTGCCCGGACTGAAGTTCACGCACACGCTCTGCGACATTGAGACGCTGAACCAGCGTGCCCTGCGCGAGGCATTCTATGACGTGACCGCCGTCAGCTTCCATGCCTATCCGTATTTGCAGGAGAAGTACGCGCTGATGCCCTGCGGCGGCAGCGTGGGCGAGGGCTACGGCCCGATGATCGTCGCGCGCCGTCCGATGACGCTCGAACAGGCCAGCCGCACGCGCATCGCTATTCCCGGCACACTGACCACGGCCAATCTCGCGCTGCGCATTATTTTGCCGGGCGTGGAGACGGAAGTGGTGCCTTTTGATCAGATCATTCCTCAGGTGCTGGCCGGCAAGTTCGAGGCTGGCCTGATTATTCACGAGGGGCAGTTGACCTATGCGCGCGACGGCCTGCACTTGGTGCTGGACGCGGGCCAGTGGTGGCGAGAGCAGATGGGTCTGCCGCTGCCGCTGGGCGGCAATGCGATTCGCCGCGATCTTGGCCCGGAGCTGCACAAGAAGATCAACGATGCGCTGCGTGCCAGCATCCGCTATGCTCTCGACCATCGGGAGGACGCGCTGCACCACGCCATGCAATTTGCCCGCGATTTGGACACGCGCGACGCCAACCGTTTCGTCGGCATGTATGTGAATGAGCGCACGCTCGACTACGGCGAAGATGGGCGCGCGGCCATTCGCCGACTGCTCGAACTGGGCCACGAGCGCGGCATCCTTCCCCACGCTCCGCGCGTGGATTTTGTGGGGTAGAGTTGATGCCGGAGTCCTGTCCGCTCTTCGATCATGTGCTCGACGCGCCGTCAGCATTTACACCGGAAGATTTGGTGGATGCAGTGCGTGAATCAAAAGGGTTGCCAGGCATAAGCGTTCCGGCACTCTGCGTGCTGGATTTTGACGGTGACCTGACTGATTGGCTTGTGCAGCAGGGCATGGCGACGCCGTTTCTTCCTTGGGCCTGTTTCCACACCACGATGTACGTGGTCGAGATCGAGGGAGTCCGCTGTGGCATCGTCGCCCGCACGATTGGTGGGCCGTATGCGGTGCTGATTGCCGAACAGCTTCGCGTCTCTGGAGTGCAATTGATTTTGGGAATTACCTCCGCCGGACGCATCGCTCCCTTGCTACCGCTGCCAAGCTTTGTAGTCGCCACCGGCGCGGTGCGCGATGAAGGTACATCCATGCACTATCTTCCACCCAGCGAAACCGTTCTTTGCCCCACGCCGATTGCAGACTTGCTCCGTGAGGAATTTCTGCAACTGGGAACAACCAAGCAAGGCACAGTCTGGACAACAGACGCGCCGTATCGAGAAACTGGGGAACAAATTCAGCGCCACGCTGCTGCTGGAGTGCTGGCTGTCGAAATGCAAACCGCCTCGCTCTTTGCGTTTGCCTCTGTCAAAAAAGTGCATGTGGGTATGGTTGCGCATCTCACCAATGCAACAGATCATGCGCACGAACAGTTTGACAAGGGGACAGAAGAGGATGGACTTGCGATTCTGCGTGCCCTGCTGCGTGCGGGACAAAAATTTCTTAAGGAAACGTGAGCACCGCATGAACCGACACGAGCACTGGAACACCATCTACGACTCGAAACGTGACGATGAGATGAGTTGGACGCAGAGCGAGCCAGAGTTGTCACTGCGACTGATTGGCTCGGTCTGTCCGAATGGCAGTGTTGTGGATGTTGGCGGAGGCAATTCCGTACTTGCCGCACGGCTTTTGGAGCGTGGGTATGCGGTCACAGTTTTGGACATTGCCGAATCCGCCTTGGCGCGTGCCCGCGCGCACATGGGCGCAGCGGCGGAGAAGATCGTGTGGGTGACAGCCGACATTACTGAGGAACCCGTGCTTGCCACCAGTGATGTTTGGCATGACCGAGCGGTCTTTCATTTTTTGACGGAACCGGCGGATCGCGCGGCCTATCGCAGAGTCTTGGAACGAACGCTCCCCGTGGGCGGCCATGCCGTGATGGCAACCTTTGCGCTGGACGGCCCGGAGAAATGCAGCGGCCTGCCCGTGCAACGCTATGATGGCGCGGCGCTGGCAGCAGAGTTGGGCGCTCGCTTTACTTTGCTACGCAGTTCTCCGCAGATGCATACCACGCCGCAGGGAAAATCTCAGTCCTTTCAGTACAGCCTATTTCGGCGCGTCTGACACCACAGCCCGGTAATGTTCGCGCAGGGTTTCGCCGATATTCCCACTGAGGTTCTATGGTGGAACGGCGCATTCTTCTTACCGAACCCGATACTGAGCGCGCTGAACGCCTGACGCAGATGCTGCAAGCCATGCAGTATACGGTGGAGCGCGCGGAAAACGGATTGGCTGCTCTGCAACGCCTGCAGGATGCCAGCACGCCGGAGATGGCGTTGTTGAGTACCGACTCGCCGCTGCTGGGCGGAGCCGAAGTGGCGCTTGAGGTGCGCCGCCGCGCGCGCCGCCATCAGCTTTGGCTGATGCTGATGAGCGAAAAACCCAGCGCGGAGCAGGTTGCGATGGCCCACGACGCCGGTATCGACGAGTTCCTCGTCCAGCCAGTCTCTGAAGCTGAGCTGCGCATGCGCATCCGCACCGGCGAACGCGTTCTGGCCGTCTATCGTGAGCTGGCCGACGCAGCCGCTGCGCGCGAGTTTCACTCCACGCATGACCCGCTTACCGGAGCTTGGCGGCGCGAGGCCATGCTGGATCTGCTGTTTCAAGAGACTGACCGTGTGCAGCGTTTACGTACTCCGTTATCGCTGCTGCTGCTGGACGTGGACCGCTTCAGCGCTTTGAATCTGCGCCACGGCTGCGTGTTGGGCGACAAGGTGCTGCCGCTGCTCATCAGCCGCGTGCGCAATCAGCTTCGCAGCTATGACATGGTGGGCCGCGTGGATGAAGATGAGTTTCTTCTGGCGCTGCCCGGCTGCGTGCTGGCACATGCCGAGCAGCAGGCCAATCGCCTGCGCCAGAGCATTGCCCGTCGTCCCTTCGTCATCGATGGCGTAGAGGTGCAGATCACCGTCAGTATCGGCGCGGCGGAGAGCCTGGGCCGCTCGCCTCTGGTGGTGTTGCGCGAGGCTGAGCGCGCTCTGGCCCTAGCCAAACAGCGCGGCAGAAACTGCGCCGTGGCTTATACGCAATCCGCTGCCACGCAAGTGCAGCGGCCCGAATCACGCCGCAAAGTGGCCACGGGCACGCCCGCGTAGTCCACTGGGTAAACCCTCCCCAGCCGCAATTACAAAACTCTTACAGTCACCGCCATCCAGCGCTGCTATGGTCAGGAGTGTGCGCTGTTGCAGGCCACGGATCGACCCAGTTTGTCATTGAGGTGTATTTGTGACTCCCAACTCCTCCATTGCAGAAGCTCCCGTTCTCACGTCTGATGTTTCCGCATTCGAGTCTCCAGCCGCGTCCGCGCAGTCGCCGGTTCCCATGATGGGCCGCGCCCGGCAGCAGGATCATTTGACGCTGACGACGACCATTTTCTTCGCGCTCTTTCATCTGGGCGCGATTGCCGCGCTCTTCTTTTTCAGTTGGAGAGCGCTGGCAGTTTTGGTGGTCACGTATTTCTTTTCCATCAATGTGGGTATTGGCATGGGCTATCACCGACTGCTGACGCATCGCGGCTACAAGGTTCCCAAGTGGCTGGAATACGCCATTGCCATTTGCGGCACGCTGGCTTTGGAAGGCGGGCCAATCTTCTGGGTGGCCACGCATCGCGTGCATCACCAACACAGCGATCATCCCGGCGATCCGCACACACCGCGCGAGGGCACATGGTGGGCGCACGCTGGCTGGATTTTAAGCGGCAAGGCCATGCACAGCGAAACCGCGATCCTCTCCCGCTACGCGCCCGATCTGGCCAAGGATCGCTTCTATGTTCTGCTCAGCAAATACCACTGGGTTCCGCTGACGACGCTGGGCGTTGTACTGCTGGCGCTGGGCGGCTGGCCTTGGGTTCTGTGGGGTATCTTCCTGCGCGTCACGTTGGGCCTACATGCCACGTGGCTGGTGAACTCTGCCACGCACCTGTGGGGTTCGCGCCGCTTTGCCACGCGCGATGACTCCCGCAATAGTTGGTGGGTAGCCTTGCTGACCGGTGGCGAGGGTTGGCACAATAACCACCACGCGCATCCCGTCTCGGCACGCCATGGATTGACCTGGTATGAAGTGGATCCGAATTATTACGGCATCTGGCTGCTCAAAAAATTAGGACTGGCCAAACAGGTCAAGGTTGCACAATTTGATCCGAACGATCCAAAGCCAGCGGGCGTATGATGACGGCACCGGGGCATCAGCTCCGATACTGACGTAAAGCCCCTCAAATATCGAGCCTGGCCGCTATACTGCGGTCAGGCTTTTTTCTGAGCGCTTTTATCAGCCTATGCACATCACCCGCCGCACCGGAGCCATCGCCTTCTTTATCACGCTGGGTACCTGCCTGGTGGTGCTGGCCCTAGCACTCAATATCAGTTGGATCATTTTGTACTGGCGCAAAATTATTCCGCTGCTTCTCGGCGTATTTTTTTTCAGTGTGCTCATCGCCGGACTGGTGTTGAACACAATTTTTCTGGTGCGTGAGATTCGCCGCAACGAACAGCACGACAGTTTTTTGAACGCCGTCACGCATGAACTGAAGACGCCCATCGCCTCCATTCGTCTCTATTTGGAAACGCTGCAACGCAGGCCCGTGGAAGAGGCGCAGCGGCAGGAGTTCTACCGCGTCATGCTGGCCGATAGTGAGCGCTTGCTCTCGACGGTCGAGCAGGTGCTGAAGGCCGGCGAACTGGGCCAGCGCGAGAGCGATGCCATGCGCGTACCCATCGCCATGTCGTCACTTGTGCAGGAGTGTGCAGAGGTGGCGCGCACGCGGCATCATCTGCCTGCGGAGTCCATTCAAGTCGAGGCCGGTGCGGATGCGGCAGCGGCCATGGTGTTGGGCAACTTGGGCGATCTGCGCTCCGCGCTGCTGAATGTTTTTGACAATGCCGTGAAGTATTCGCACGGCGCGCCGAAGATTCGCGTGCGTGTGAATGTAGAGCATGACGCCTGGGTGCTGGTGCGCGTCACGGATTCCGGCATCGGCATTGCGCCTTCGCATCAGAAGCGTATCTTTCGCCGCTTTTATCGCGTGCCCACTTTGGCTGTGCTGCGTGCCAAGGGCACCGGGTTGGGTCTGTTTCTGGTGCGCACTATTTGTCGCCAACATGGCGGCGAGGCCACAGCGCACAGTGATGGCGAAGGCTACGGCACAACGCTCACGTTACAATTGCCGCGCTTGATCGAAATGCACACGCAGGAGCCGGGAGCATGAGCGAACAACCACGCGCACCCGCGCGCCGCATCCTGATCGTGGAGGATGAGACGCATCTCGCTCAGGGTCTGCTCTTCAACTTGCAGGCAGAGGGATACGCCGTCATTCTGTGCGCAGATGGCGAAACGGCGCTGCAATGGCTGCTCGATGAGCACGCGGCCTTTGATGCGATTGTGCTCGACGTGATGCTGCCGGGCAAGGATGGGTTTGAGGTGGCTGCTGCGCTGCGCACGGCGAAAAACTACACGCCCGTGCTGATGTTGACCGCACGCAGTCGCGCAGAAGATGTGTTGGCCGGTTTTGCCGCCGGGGCCGATGACTATCTGGCCAAACCCTTCGATCTATCCATTTTGCTCGCGCGCTTGCATAGCCTGCTGCGCCGCGTGCATTGGACGCCCACCCCTGCTGCACCGGAGGTTGCATCCGCATCGGTTGCCACTGCGCCGGATGTCTTCCATTTTGCGGGCAAGCGCATTGACTTTGAGCAATTGGAATTGCACACGCCCACGCGCATCATTCGACTCACGCTGATGGAGGCTGACCTGCTGCGCCACTTGGTATGCAACGCGGGCCGTGCCGTCTCGCGCAAAGAGATTCTCGAACAAGTCTGGCGATTGCATGAAGACACGGACACGCGCGCCATCGACAACTTCATCGTGCGCCTGCGCCGCTATATGGAAGCCGACCCCGCGCACCCCGTGCATCTGCAAACGGTGCGTGGCGTGGGCTATCGCTTTCAGCCCGAAGAAAAATCCGCGCGCTAAGAAAAAAATCCGCAGGAACAATTGCATCATTGCGGCGTCTCTCCAATCGACGGGAGCGAAAAGCCAGCGCCGGGCAAAGCTGCGGGGCCGAGATCCTACATTCCCCAAAATATGCAGCGTCATTTTGAGGAGCATAGCGACGAAGAATCCAGACGATGTTGGCTGAGTCGATGTAGCCTGTTTGTTCTGGATTCTTCGCTTCGCTCAGAATGACTCGTCGTGTGAGTGGAAATTTCCATATCGCGGCACACACTCGTTGTCCTTCTGGGCGAACACTCCGCTCCACAAACACTTTGTCATTCCGAGCGAGCGCAAGCGAGTCGAGGAATCTGCGGTACGTCTATTCCATGGGAGTTGCCCGCGTAGCATTTGCTGCGCTCTTGCGCGCAGCTAGCCGCCGGAGCGCTACACTGGAGGCAAGTCCCGCGCTACATGTGGGCATATTGGCCGTGCGCATTCTGCCCCGCTACATTCTCGGCGAAGTCTTCTCCCACACCTTCATCGGGCTGGCTCTGTTCACCTTCGTGCTTTTCATGCGCGACCTCGGCCACATCTTGGAGATGGTCGTGCGCGACAGCGCCTCGCTCACGCACGTCATCGAACTTGTGCTCTTCACGCTGCCCAATGTGTTGACGGTTACCATTCCCATGGCAGCGTTGGTAGGAATTTTGCTTGGCCTTAGCCGTTTGGCGGCGGACAGCGAAATCACTGCCATGCGTGCCTGCGGCATGGGCGTCTTTCAATTTGTGCGCATCATTGCGGTGATGGCGTTGGCGGCCTGGGGCGTGAGTCTGCTCAACTCTCTCTACTTCGCACCACGCGCTACGACTGCATTGTTGCAATTGGAGAAAAATATTCGTGACTCGCAAGCCTCCTTTGCCGTGCAGCCGCGCGTATTTTATGAAGACCTGCACAACTCCGTTCTATACGTGCAAGATGTGCGCACGGCGCGCGGAGTTTCTGTGTGGCGACATGTATTTCTTGCGGATATTACCAATCCTCTGGCACCAAAAATCACAACGGCGGAGCGTGCGACGGTCATCAACGGCGGCAATCATTCGCTGAGCATGCGCCTGCGCAACGGACAGACGCATGAGCTAATCGCCAACGATCCCAACTCCTACAACATCTCCACGTTTGCGGAGACAGACCTGCCCGTACAGTTGGGCGGGCAGGATGCGATGCACTTGGGGCGCAGCGACATGCCCGTGCTTGCGATGGACAACCACGCGCTGCTCAGCGCGGCACATCAGCCCGGCGGGCGTTGGTTCCTGATCGAATTTGAAAAGCGCCTAGCCTATCCTGCGGCCTGTTTGGTGCTGCCACTCATCGGCATTCCGCTGGGGTTGATCTCACGCCGCGGCGGCAAGAGCAGTGGCTTTGTGCTGACGATTCTGCTGGTTTTTCTTTACTACTTTTTTTCCTCTACAGGCGTGGCGCTTGCGCGTCAGGGCAAGCTCAGCGTCTTTGTCGGCGTTTGGGGCGCAAACTTGATCTTTGCCACTTGTGGCATTTTGTTGCTGCGGCAAATGTCCCGTGGGGCACTGCGTTTTCCAGCCGCGTTTTTGCTGGAGCAGTTGCGTGCCTCCTATGCTCGCAAATCTTCCACGTCTGGGGCGTTGCCCACGCTGCGACCACGCAACTTGGCCAACGGATTTCCGCTGATTCTTGACGACTACATCCTGCGCGAGTTCCTCACCAATTTCATTTTGGTCGAAGTCAGCTTCGTTCTGCTCTCGCTCATCTTTTCATTTTTTGAGTTGCTCGGCGACATTATCCGCAACCATGCGGCCATTGCCACCGTGCTGGAGTATTTGCTGAATCTGACGCCGAGCATGATCTACACCATCACGCCGCTCAGCGTGCTCATCGCGGTGTTGGTCACGCTCGGCCTCTTCCAGCGCTCGAATGAACTGACGGCCATGAAGGCCACCGGCGTCAGCCTGTATCGCGTGATTGTTCCAATTTTTTTGATTGCGGCTGCGTTGGCCGTGGCACTCTTCAGCTTCGATCAGTTGTATTTGCCCACGGCCAACCGTAGGCAAGAGGCGCTACGCAGCATCATCAAAGGTCGTCCGCCACGTACATTTTTGCGCCCGGATCGGCAATGGATCTTCGGGGAGAAAAAGCCCGGCGTGCCGGAGCGCATCTTTGATTACGAGTTTTTTGATCCGAACAAAAATCAGTTTGCCAACCTGACCGTCTTTGAGTTCGATCCTGGCAGTTTCCGCTTGTCCCGGCGCATCTTTGCCGCCAGCGTGCGTTGGGAGCCGCAGTTGCACGCCTGGGTCTTTGAAGACGGATGGACGCGCAGCTTCTCCGACGGCACCATCCGCTCCTACGCAACGTACGACGCGCGCACCTTCCCACAAATCGAGGAGATGCCGCAGTACTTCAAAAAAGAAAACACACCCGCATCGGAGATGACCTTTGGCCAACTGGCTCACTACATTCACGATCTGGGGCAGAGCGGCTTTGACACGCTGCCGCTGCGGGTGCAGCTCGACAAAAAGCTGGCCTACCCGCTGGTGACGCTGATTATGGCGATCCTGGCCGTGCCCTTCGCGCTGACCACAGCGGGTAAGCGCGGCTCGTTGGCCGGAGTTGCGGTGGCCATTGGCGTTGCCATCGCATATTGGGTGCTCGCGGGATTGTTTGAGGCGATGGGCAATGTGAACACCTTGCCCGCCATGCTGGCGGCCTGGTCGCCGGATGTACTCTTCGGTCTTGCTGGTGGCTATCTACTGCTGCGCACGCCCACATAAAGGGAATCCGCAGTCTGCTGTGTTGCATCCAAAAGAAGTCGCGCGCTCCATTCTGCATGCAGTGAAGGGTGGGGTGCAGGCGCATTCACTACAATCCATACAGAGGGTCATTCCGCATGTTGCAAAAGCTGCGTCCATTGTTTCCGTATCTGTGGCGTTACCGGCGCGGCTATTTTGCGGGCGCGCTTTGCGTGGTGTGCAGCAACGCAATTTGGGTCTTCTTTCCTCTGGTCATCCGCAACGCGATCAATGACCTGACGCAGCACCTGACCCGGCACGGCATTTTCATCGCGGCACTGTTGCTGATCGGGCTGGCTGTCTCCAAGGGAATTTTTCTCTTTCTCACGCGCTGGATTTTGATTGGCATCTCGCGCGACATTGAATATGACTTGCGCAACGATCTGCTGCTTTCGCTGGAGCGCCAGTCGATGGCCTACTTCCAGCGCAATCGCACCGGCGACATCATGGCCCGCACCACCAATGACCTGAACGCCGTGCGCATGTTGCTTGGCCCGGCGATCATGTACAGCGCCAACACGATTTTATTTACTGTCGGCGCGCTATTTTTTATGCTGCGCATCAGTCCGTGGTTGACGCTGCTGGCCTTTGCGCCACTGCCCGCGGCCAGCATTTTGGTGCAGTACTTTGGACGCCGCATTCATGAACGCTTTGAGCGCATTCAAGCCATGTTCTCCGACATCTCCGCGCAGGTGCAGGAGAATGTCTCTGGCGTGCGATTGGTGCGCGCCTTTGCGCAGGAGCAGGCCGAGGTGCGCGCCTTCGAACGCGCCAATCAGGAGTACATCCGTCGCAGCCTGCTGCTGGTTCGGCTGATGGGAATGTTGTGGCCTACGCTGGAGTTCATGCTGGGCCTCTCGCTGGTGGTTGTACTGTGGGTGGGTGGACATCAAGTGGTCACGCACCGCATCTCTGTAGGCGCATTTGTGGCGTTCAACACCTTCATGCTCATGCTGACCTGGCCGGTCATTGCCCTCGGTTGGGTCATCAACATTGTGCAGCGCGGAACCGCATCGATGGTGCGCATTCATGAGATTTTGATTGCGCAGCCGGAAATTATAGATGGCGAGGACGCCGTGGTGACAGAACCCATTCGCGGCGAAATCGAGTTTCGCAATTTAACCTTTGCGTATGGCAAGGATCAGCCGGCGGTGCTGAACAACATCAGCCTAAAGATTCCGGCAGGTTCCAGCTTGGCGATTGTGGGGCCGACCGGTTCTGGCAAGACCTCGCTGGTGCGCCTGATTCCTCGGCTCTTCGATGTGGAGCCGGAGAGCGTGCTGCTGGATGGCCGTCCGCTGCGCAGCTATCGGTTGGAGGATTTGCGCCAGGCCATTGGCTTTGTGCCGCAGGAGACATTTCTCTTCAGTGAGACGATCCGCGAAAACATTGCCTTGGGTCGGCCCAATGCAACGGATGAAGAAGTTTTTGAGGCCGCCCGCATCGCCTCGATTTGCGATGAGGTGTTGGAGTTTCCACGCGGATTTGCAACCATGGTCGGAGAGCGGGGCATTACACTTTCCGGTGGACAGAAACAGCGCGCCGCCATTGCCCGCGCCGTGGTGCGTGATCCGGCGATTTTGATTCTCGACGACGCGCTCTCCAGCGTGGATACCTACACCGAGGAGCGCATTCTGCACGGGCTGGCTGACGTGTTACGCGGGCGCACAACGATTTTCATCTCGCATCGAATCTCCACTGTGCGCCATGCGGACAAGATTGCCGTGCTCATCGATGGGAAGATCGCTGAGTATGGCAGCCATGAGGAACTGGCCGCGCAGAATGGCCACTACGCGCGTCTGGTGGAGAAGCAGCAGTTGGAAGAGGAACTGGCCGTCGCCGGGTAACTTTAGGCGGACCAGCGATGTGCCATCGGCGCAGATTCCTCTGCGATGTGCGCCGTGCTT
>JAJZCX010000013.1 GCA_021851625.1 Acidobacteriota bacterium
CACCGAGAGCCACTACAACGTGATGCCCGTGATCGATATTTATGGCGGCGTGCAGGGCAGTGATCTGCGCAGCGTGGCCACGCAGGTGGATCGCATCGTGAGCCAAGATGCAAAGAATCTGCCGCGTGGTTCGCACATTACGGTTCGTGGACAGGTGGAGACGATGCGCTCCTCCACCGTAGGTTTGCTCGGCGGGCTGCTCTTTGCGATCGTGCTGGTGTACTTGTTGATCGTCGTCAATTTCCAAAGCTGGCTGGATCCGTTCATTATCGTCGCCGCGTTGCCTGCGGCGCTGGCCGGCATTGTCGCGTTTCTCTTTTTGACGGGGACGCATGTGAGCGTGCCCGCACTCACCGGCGCCATCATGTGCATGGGCGTGGCCACGGCCAACAGTATTCTGGTGGTCAGCTTTGCGCGCGACCAGATGTTGCAAGGGCAATCCGCATTGGAGGCCGCGCTGACCGCGGGCTACACACGCTTTCGCCCGGTGTTGATGACTGCTTTGGCGATGATGATCGGCATGTTGCCGATGGCGTTGGGCTTGGGCGATGGCGGCGAACAGAACGCTCCGCTGGGCCGGGCTGTGATTGGTGGCTTGTTCTTTGCCACGGGGGCCACGTTATTTTTTGTGCCGACGTTCTTTAGCTACGTACACCGCAAGCGCGGGCTGTTGCCCGCAGGCACACTGCCAGAGGATGCGCAATGAAACTGTGCGCAGTCGGCTTGCAGGAATGGAGGATGGATTGATGCATTCGACGGAAGATGCTCCCGCGCTGGCCACACCGCAGGCTCGACGACGCATGGTGCGCTTGCTGGTGGTGCTGACGGTTGTGGCAATTTTGGTTGCAGGCAGCGGCATGGTGCTGCGTCTACGCGCGCGGGCCGCTCTGCGCACTGAGACGGCGCAAATGGCTCTGCCCGATGTAGCCGTGGCCATGGTGCAGCCGGGTGCGCCGACACAGGATCTGGTGCTGCCGGGAACGATCCAAGCCTACTTGGATGCGCCGATCTACGCGCGTACCAACGGATATGTGCGCACTTGGTACCACGACATTGGCGCGCATGTGCGCAAGGGCGAATTGTTGGCGGTGATTGAAACTCCAGAGTTGGATCAACAGGTGCAGCAGGCCCGTGCAGCGATGGAAACCGCGCAGCAAAATTTGAAGCTGGCGCAGATTACAGCGCAGCGCTATCAAGGATTAGTTGCGACCGATGCGGTCTCCAAACAATCGACGGACGCGGCCAGCTACAGTGCAGGCGCATTGCAGGCCGCAGTGGCATCGGCGCAGGCGAACCTCGATCAACTGCTGGCGCTGCAATCCTTCGAGCGCGTCTACGCTCCGTTTGACGGCGTGGTGACGGCGCGCAACACCGATGTGGGCCAACTCGTCGATGCAGGCAGCAATGGCGGTACCGGCAGCGCTTCAGCATCGAGCGGAACGCCCGCCATGGGCGGCGGCGCCAATTCTGTGCCGCGCGAACTCTTTCACGTTTCGAACACGCGCACAGTGCGCATTTTTGTCAACGTGCCAGAGCAGGATGCGCCTTCGGCGCGGCCCGGCGTGCGCGTTGGCATCACGTTGGCGGAGTATCCGGGGCGCGTCTTCGCGGGAAAAATTGTACGCAGCGCTGAGGCCATCGACTTAAATACCCGCACGCTGATGGCGGAAGTGGACATTCCCAATCCTAAGGGTGAACTGCTGCCCGGCGCGTATGCACAGGTACATTTGAAGCTGCCGCTCGACCATCCCTCGCTCATCATTCCTGTCAGCTCATTGCTGTTTCGCGCAGAAGGACTGCGTGTGGCCACGCTGGATGCACAGGATCGTGCGCATCTGATTGCGCCCATGCTGGGCCGCGATTGGGGCACGCGGGTGGAAGTAGTCGCAGGTCTGCAAGCGGGCGAGCGCGTCATTGATAGTCCGCCGGATTCGATTGCAGAGGGTGAGCCTGTGCGCGTAGTCGCCGTTGAGAACACGGCGAGGAGCACCCAGCCGTGAGCGCAACTGCAATCTCGATGCGCGCGCGCGCGCTGGCCATCACGGCTCCACTATTGCTGACCGGCTGCATGGTGGGGCCGAAGTATGCGCGTCCCAGCGCGCCGCAGCCGCCGACGTTCAAAGAGGCAGCGGGCTGGCAGCCTGCGCAGCCGCAGGATGCGGCCCTGCGCGGCGATTGGTGGACAATGTATGGAGACGCCGACTTGAATGCGTATGAGCAGCAGGTCGAAGCCGCGAACCAAAATCTCAAACTGGCGGCGACCAACTATGTGCAGGCACGCGCTGCGGTACAAGCTGCGCGCGCAAATCTTTTCCCGTTCCTCGGCGCGGGGGCGAACGCCACGCGCTCTCGTTTTTCCTACAATCGCGCGATGTACTTCAAAGGCATACCCAATCAGTACAACGACTTCAACCTGCCGTTGGAAGTAAGTTGGGAGCCGGACTTTTGGGGCCGCGTGCGCCACACTGTTCTCCAAGCCAAGGCCAACGCACAAGTCAGCGCCGCCACGGGACAAAATGTGCGGTTGAGTATGCAAGCCGATCTGGCCACGGATTATTTTCAACTGCGCGGACTGGATGCAGAGGAGCAAATTCTTAATCAAACCGTGAGCGTGTTGCAGCGTTCTCTGCAGTTGACGGAGGATCGCTATCACGGCGGTTTGAATTCTGAGTTGGATGTGGCGCAGGCGCGCACTCTGCTGGAGAGCACACGGGCCGAGGCGCAGGATGTGGGCGTGGCGTGCGCGCAATATGAACATGCGATTGCCGTGCTGATGGGAGAGCCGCCGTCGAGCCTGAGCATTCCACCGCGCGTGTTGCACACGCAGCCGCCTGCGATTCCCGCCGGGCTGCCTTCGCAGTTGTTGGAGCGCAGGCCAGACATTGCCATGGCAGAGCGCACCATGGCCGCTGCGAATGAACAGATTGGCTTGGCGCGCTCGGCCTACTATCCCACGTTTACGCTGACGGGCCTTGGCGGATTTGAAAGCGCGCATCCCGGCAACTGGTTCACCGGGCCAAGCTCGTTTTGGTCGACAGGCCTTTCCTCGAGCGAGCTACTGTTTGACTGGGGCCAACGCCATGCGCTCGACGTGCAGGCGCAGGCCGCCTATGACGGCACTGTGGCCATGTATCGGCAAACGGTACTCTCGGCTTATCAGGAGGTCGAAGACAATCTGGCTGCGTTGCGCATTTTGCAGCAGGAAACAGACACGCAGCAACAGGCCGTTGCGGCTGCGCGCAGGCAGGAGCAGATTGCGCAGAGCCGTTATGAAAACGGTATCGACAATTATTTGAACGTGACCGCGGCGCAGAGCATCGAGTTGTCGAACGAGCTGACCGCCGCGCAGATTTGGACGCGACGCATGACGGCCAGCGTGTTGCTACTGAAGGCGCTCGGCGGAGGATGGAATGCCAGCCAACTGCCGAAGTTCTAAGGTGTGCGTTCGCAAGGAGGCGAGAGCATGAGACAGACAGGAGCCGTTTTGGAGCATCCGCAGTTGGCAAAGCCAAATGGGGCGGAGGCTGCGCATGCAGGCGTGGGAACCTTCGATCGCAACTGCATGCACGACCGCATCTGTTGGACGATTTTGGACCGCATCTCCGATGGCAGCTACCAGCCCGGCGACCGGTTGAAGGAGCTGGTGCTGGCGCGGGAATTTCAGGTGAGTCAAGCGCCTGTGCGCGAGGCTCTGCGCAAGCTGGAGGCCATCGGTGCCGTTGCCACCGAGCCATACCGAGGCACGCGCGTGCGCGCCATTACTCCACAGGAGATGCGCGATACCTATGAGCTACGCGGCATTTTGGAGCAGGCGGCATTGCATTTGCTCCGCGATTGGACGGCGGAAGACATTGTGATTCTGGAACGAGAATTTGACGCCATGCGGACTGCGGTGCAGGCAGGGGATTTTCAATCGGTCGCGGTACACAATAAAAATTTTCACTGCCATCTTGTGCTTTGTTGCGGCAATAAAGAGTTGATGCGGGTTTGGAAGTCGCTGGGCGTGGGGCTGCGCTCGCGCCTGAACATTCAGCGCCTAGCCGAAGCGGGGCGATTGATAGATGCCGTGGATTCCCACCGGGCCGTGCTCGATGCCCTGCACGCAGGCGATCTGCACCGCGCTGGCGATCTGTTGCGTGCGCACGCGAATACCTTTGTGGAAGATGGCGAGTCGCACGCCCACCGCGCAGGCGGCAATGTGCGACAATAAGACGTTGTGCAGGTTCCACTGCCAAAGCAGCGGCCTGCGGGGAGAAAGATATGGGTGAGTTATTGACACCGACGCACCTGCTGCTGGTGCTGGTTGTGGCGCTCTTGTTGTTTGGTCCGAGGAAGCTGCCAGAGTTGGGCAAGGGCTTGGGCGAAGGCATTCGCGGGTTCAAAGATGGTTTGAAGGGCACAAGCACGGACGACGCGCAGAAGTCGGACGCAGCCAAGGCGACAACGCCCGAAGCCAAGTAAACAACGAGCGGCCTCCGTGGAGCCGTTTCTCTGTATCTGCAAACATCCAAAGCAAAAGCCCGTGTGCATTGCTGCGCCGCGGGCTTTTGTGTTTCTATGGCTGAAGTCGCAGCGCTCCTAGTAGCGTCCGCGTCCACCACCGCCGCCGCTACGCTCTCTGCCGCCACCGCCGCCCGATCCGCTCTTGGGACGGAAGCATGCCTTGCAATAAACAGGGCGATCTCCGCGTGGAACGAAAGGCACCGTGGTCTGCTGACCGCAACTGGCGCACTGCACTACACTCTCGGTGCGTCCGCCGCCAAAGCCACCACCACCACCGCTGTTCCCACCCGGCTTGGTCTGCGCGCGGCAGGTCTTGCAACGCCGTGGTTGTGAGTATCCCCGCTCGGCGAAAAAGCTCTGCTCGCCCTCGGTAAAGGTAAAATCCTGTCCGCAATCGGAACAGGTGATTTGCATATCCGCACTCATGAGGCTCCCGTGCCTTGGAAGAGCCGGCTCGGAGGCCCGCTTTCGTGGCAGGCTTTTAGTGTACCTTTGGAACGGCTCGTTGTCTCATCCCCAGAAAAAATAGTTGTCAAGCGTCACGGTAGGCGTACCGAAGCCGCCGCGCCGGTGTAGGAGAGGGTCTGATCTGTGGTCCCTGCCTTGGAACCAGCCGTGCCGCCGTCCAATCCATCGCCCACGCCATGGGTTCCGTCCACCAGCACCACGTGAAACTCGCGCTGCGCCGTCATACCGGGGTAGGAGCCTTGGCGCGCGCCGATGCTCAGCGTTTTCGTGGCATCCGTCCATGTCAGTGGGATGGTAGCGTGTGCGCCCTGCTCGTAGGCATAGCCGTCGCCCTGGTCTTCATAGAGCGTGAAGTGGCCGTCCGCGCCGGGATAGATGCGGATTTCGATGGGCGCGTCGGCCTGCTGACCTGCATATTCCTGCACCGGGCCGAGGGGCAGAATCGAGCCAGCTCGGACGAAAAGCGGAATGCGGTCAAGCGGAGCGGCGGCTTCCATGTGTTGCGCTCCAGAGAACTTCTTTCCCGTCCAGAAGTCATACCAAGCGGCGGCGGGCGGCAGGTAGAGCCAGCGGCTCTGCATCCCCGGCTGCGTCACTGGACTGACTAGAAAATCGGGGCCGAACATGTATTGGTCGCCGATATTCCACGTTGCGCGATCGGTGCGCCAATCCATCACCAGCGGACGCAGGATCGTGCCATCGTCGTTCGTCACCTGCCATGCCAGCGAGTAAATGTAGGGCAGCAGACGCGAGCGCAGCTTGTCATAGCGAATCAACGTGGGCGCAGCCGGGCCATAGCTGAAGAGTTCATTCGTATTGTTGGCGCGGTGGCCGTGCGTGCGAAAGATGGGGCAGAAGACGCCAAACTCAAACCAGCGCGTGTACAACTCCTGATACGCCGGGTCGTGCGTGTCGCGGGCCAGCGGCGGGCCGTATCCGGCGATGTCGGTCGTCCAATAGGGCATTCCCGACAGCGCAAAGTTCAACCCAGCGGGCACTTGGCGCTGGAAGGCGGTGAAGGTGCTGAAAACGTCGCCCGACCAGGTGGTGGCCGCATTGCGTTGCTGCCCGGCAAAGCCGGAGCGCGTCAGGATAAAGACGCGCTTGCTGCTGCCGCTGGCCCTCCAGTTGCGATAGATGTTGCCCGTGTGCATCAGCGGAAACACGTTGGTATACAGCGCGCCGTTGCCGAGGAAGAGCTTGCGGTCTTCGAGCGAGATATTGCTCTCTCCGCCATGCGCGTATTGCACCTCCGGCTCGGAGCTATCCAGCCAAAAGGCATCCCAGCCCTGCGCAAAGAGTTGGCCCACCAGATGCTTCCAGTAATAATCGCCCGCAGCCGGATTTGTCGCGTCATAATCTGTGGTGCCGGGGATGGTGAGGCCGAGTGCCTGCATGGCCTTGAAATTTTTTGCTTCGGGATTCATGACCGCCCAGACGCTCAGCATCGCGTGCACGTGCTCGTCATGCAGCGTGCGCAGCGCGGCAGGCACATCGGGATAGGCGTCGGCTCGAAACTCCGGGTCCCCTTGGCGCACCCACCAGAACCAGTCCTGCACGATTGCATCCAGCGGAACGTGCTGGCTGCGATACTCCTGCGCCACGTTCAGCAACTCCTGCTGGCTGTTGTAGCGATCCTTCGACTGCCAAAAACCATAGGCCCACTCAGGGTAGAGCGGTGCGTGGCCGGTCATCGCACGGTAGGTGTGCACGATGGAGTCCATCTCTGGCCCGTAGAAAAAGTAGTAGTCAATGGCGTGCGCCGCGTTCGAGCGCAGGCGCATCTCCGACGGAAAGCGATTGTCAAAGTAGGAGACGGCGGCTGTGTTCCAAAAAATGCCGTAGCCGTTGGTGGAGACCAGCAGCGGAATGGCAACGTCGGTGTTCGCCTGGCCCAGTTCCACGACAGCGCCGCGATAGTTGAACATGCCGTTCTGGTGCTGGCCCAGGCCGTAGAATGCCTCACGCACAGCGGGGTAGAACTGATCCATCACGCTCAGCAACGCCTCGCCATTTTTCGTCACAGATTCGTAACGGCGCGGAGCGTCCTCAAACTCTTCGAGCAGACGGTTGCCCTGTTCATCTGTGAATTCCAAATTGCCAAAATCCAGCGAGATGCGCACGCGCACCGTGCCCGTATCGAGCGTGGCCACCACAGGGTTCCACAGCCGCTCGCTCACAGGCGCGCTGGGCATGGATTTTGGCAGCGTCAGCGTGAACTTCGTCGGCGTGCAGGCGGCGGCTTGCGAGAGCATCCACGGCTGCTTGGGCGTGGCATCGGCGGCCTTGCCATTCGGGCTGGCAACCACGTGGATCACGCTGGCTCCGCAGACAGTCAGGCGCAGTGTGTCCACCGGCGTGGTGACCAGCACGCCATCGGCCTGCTGGGTGATGTGGATGGCACTGGGGGTCTTGTGCGGTGTGGTGGCTGGTGTAGGTGCGGCAAAGCCAGTGGAGGCAAGCAGGGCAACTGGCAGGATGGCTGCCGTCAAAATCGTTTTTGGAACGCAGTGCATTCGAAAACTCCTCGCGGCAACAGGATATAAGAAATCCGGCAAGGAATGCTTGGCGTAGTGGCGATGCCGACTGCAGGCCGCAAGGCAGCGCGCGCGCAGCGGTGTCAGCCCCTTCCCGTCTCAACCAACGTGCGGCTTGCGTGAGCGAACAAAGGCGCTGATGGCGAAGTAGGCAAAGAGCACGGTCATGGCCAGATAGAGCAGGAAGTGTTCATGCTCGGCGCCCTGCTTGTAGTCGGCGCGCACGCGCCAGGCCCCTTGGGCAAAGAACAGGGCGAAGATCGAAAAGAAGACACCGGTGACCTCATGCCACAACATGCGCGCGACGTGCGCCAAGCGCTTCCAGAAGGATTGCCCGGCACGTTTGCCTTGGCGTACGACGGAGGCCGCCGTTGCAGCCGATCCACCCGTGCGCGCAGGCTGCGGCATGGAGCGCGGTAGTGCGGGCTTGGGTTCGCGCGCGTTCCCCGGACGTGCATCGTGCGGTTCCTGCAACCGATCCACCGCAGCGCGCGTTGCCCGGCCCAGCTTCTGGCCCAAAGTGACATAGCCCATAACAGAAAAAGTGTAGCAGCCATGCCGCAGGATTTGCCGTGGCCGAAAAACGGAAGTAATGTAGGAGAAACGGAGCGCGGAGGCGCAATTTCCACTTCGCGGCGCAGGAGGTCAGCCTTGAATTCCAAAATGCGCAATTTGATCCAGCAACTGGGCGAAGCGATCCACGAAACCGTTTCGGATTCCGAGCACATTGCCAGCGTGGTGCGCAACATTCGCGCCGAAGGCTTTGATGTGCTGCTAATGCTGGAGGCCACCATCGGCCTGAATGAAGTGACGGAGGATCCTGCTGAGCCTGTTGCAGCGCAGGAGGCTGGGGAGAGTACGGCTGGCACCGGCCCATTTACGGCGCAGGATGTGCATTTTTTGCAGGCGCTGCGCATTCGTATGGATCCCGACGCGAACGGCGAGGATGCCAGCGCCGAAGGCCCCATCCCTGGACCGCGATAAGCGGCGCACCAGCCCGCTGCGTTGGGAAACGTCAGCGCGACCGAAGAATTTTTGATTGCACTGCACGCAGTTTGAATCTTGCCATCGGGAGCGTTCCGCAAATCTATGCTGGAAATGAAGGACACTTTGGGAGTCTTGCTGGCCGGCGGCGCTGGCGAACGGCTGTTTCCCCTGACGCGCGACCGCGCCAAGCCTGCCGTGCCCTTCGGCGGGCAGTACCGCATCATCGACATTACGCTCTCGAATTGCATCAACTCTGGCTTGCGTCGCGTCTACATTTTGACGCAGTACAAAGCGCTCTCGCTGAACCGGCACATCCGCGAAGGCTGGGGTTCTGCCGTGGCCACCGAGCTGGGCGAGTTCATTGAGATTCTGCCGCCGATGCAGCGCGTCAGCGCCAATTGGTATATGGGCACGGCGGACGCCGTGTATCAGAATATTTACTCCATTGGGGCCGAGCAGCCGCGCTACGTGTTGATCCTCTCTGGCGACCACATCTACAAGATGAATTACAGCCGCATGTTGCAGCAGCATGTGGACTCCGGCGCGGACGTGACGTTGGCTACGTTGGCCATTGATCCATCGGAGGTCTCGCGCTTCGGCGTGGTCGAGGTCGCACGCAACGGCGAGGTGATTGGCTTTCAAGAAAAGCCGAAGGAGACCAGCGTCCGCTCGCCCTTCAATCCTGAGATGGTCGATGCCTCGATGGGCATTTACATCTTCAACACGGACGTACTGCTGCCCGCGCTGATGCGCGATGCGGAAGATCCAGCCTCCAAGCACGACTTTGGCCACAACATTCTGCCGGCGTTGCTGGGCAACTACAAAATGTCGGCCTTCAATTTTGTGGATGAGAACAAGCAGAAGGCGCTCTACTGGCGCGATGTGGGCACGTTGGACGCCTACTACGACGCCAACATGGATGTGGCCTCGGTCTCGCCGGTTTTCAATCTGTATGACAAAAGCTGGCCCATGCGCACGCGCGTGCGCCAGTATCCACCGGCGAAATTTGTCTTTGGCGAGCCGGGCCGCACCGGCATGGCCATCAACTCGGTCATCTCCGGCGGCTGCATCATCTCTGGCGCCACGGTGCGCAACAGCGTGCTGTCCCAGGATGTGCGCATCAACTCCTACGCGGAGATTGACTCCAGCATCGTTTTTACACATGTCAACATTGGCCGCCATTGCCGCATCCGCCGCGCCATCATTGATCGCGATGTGCATATACCCGAAGGCACAGTGATCGGCTACGACGCCAACGAAGACCGCAAGAATTACTTCGTCACGCCGTCGGGCATCACTGTGGTCACGCGGGATTATTCCTTGTATGAAAACCCCGTCGCCCCAGACTTTATGCAGCAGGGGTGACCTGGATTGTGCGGGTTCTTCTGCAATAGCGCGACCGCAGTGCGCCTTGGCTTGGCGTGTGGGCCAGAATTCCCGTATACTTGAAAATGCTGTCAACGTTGTAGAAGCTAGCAGGACACCATGCCGAAATTGAAGACACATAGTGGCGCGGCCAAGCGGTTCAAGAAGACCGGAACCGGCAAGTTCAAGCGCGGCCAAGCCACCATGCGGCACTTGCTGACCGCCAAGACCACCAAGGTGAAGCGCCATTTGGGCAGCTCCGCTTTGGTCTCGGATGCGGATCACGCCAAGGTCGCCCGCATGATTCCCTACGCCTGATCGGACTTTTGAAAAGAAGTCGGGCCGCCAAGCGTTCGCGGTCCCCGGATGGCTTCACGAATGAGCCTCCGTGCCAGTCAGGATTGCAAACAAGCGTGTGAAGAGGTACATCCGCAGCGCCCGCAGGGGCGTTGCCTCCTGCCTCCAGCCGCAGAAGACGAGCAACGCACAAAGGAGAAGCACCCATGCCCCGCGTAAAACGTGGCAATAAACGCAAAGAGTACCGCAAAAAGATTCTCAAGCGCGCGAGCGGATATTTTCTAACGAAATCCAAGCTCTATCAGGCGGCAGAAGAGGCCGTCGAGCGCGGCTTGAAGTTCGCCTACACGGGCCGCAAGCAGAAGAAGCGCCAGTTCCGCTCGCTGTGGATTGTGCGCATCGGCGCAGCCGCCAAGCTGAACGGGCTGAGCTATTCGCAGATGATCCACGGCCTGAAGCTGGCTGGAATCGAGCTGGATCGCAAGATTCTGGCCGACATTGCTTCGCAGGACGCCGCTGGATTCACCAGCCTGGCTGGACAGGCCAAGGCTGCCTTGCAGCAGGCCAAGACCAGCAAGCCCGTCGCTGCGTAAGCAGTCGTCAGCGCATGGATACAACACAAACGGCACGGCCTTGGCCGCGCCGTTTGTTGTTCTACCGGTGTAAACTTGCTGCTATACCCCGATGAAGGTTCGCGACCTCATAAGATGGATCGAGAAGGATGGTTGGCAATTGGCGCGAATGCGCGGCAGCCATCGGCAATATAAGCATCCTGCAAAAATAGGCATCGTGACCATCACGGGGCACCCTGGAGATGAACTGCATCCCAAGACGCTGCAAAGCGCCTTGAAACAGGCGGGACTACGATGAAATACGTTGTTTTGTTTGAACACTCCGACGCCACCAACTGGAGCGCATATGTTCCAGACCTGCCAGGCTGTATAGCGACAGGAAAAACAAAATCAGAAACGGAACAGATGATTCGAGAAGCTATTGAATTTCACATTGAGGGAATGCGGCTCGACGGCGAAACTGTGCCTGCCCCCACAACTGAAGTTGAATACATCAACATTCCGGCGTAATCCTCCTCATGCCAAACCCTGAGATTCCCAAGCTCGAAGAGTATTCCCTGAAGGCACTCGACCATTTCTTTCAGACGATCCAGGCCTGTTTTTCTCAGGAAGCAACGCAGGCTCACACGCCCGAAGCGATCGAAGAACTACGCATTCGTTGGGTTGGACGCAAACAGGGGCTACTCAAGACCATTGGCGAATCCTGCCTGAAGACTGCGCCTGCTGACGCCAAGAAGGCGATCGGCCAGCGATTCAATGCACTGAAAGAGCAGATTGAGCAGGCGCTGGAGACTGGTTCCGGCTCTGCACCCACTGCGTCTCCGGCAGACTCCATCGACATCACATTGCCCGGCACGCGCCCCGGCACGGGCGCGGAGCATCCGCTGATTCGCACGTTGCATGAAGTGGTCGGCATCTTTGAGCGCATGGGCTACTCGGTTGGCGTGGGGCCAGAGGTGGAGACCGATTACTACAATTTTGAGAGCCTGAACTTTCCGCCGAACCATCCGGCGCGTGACACCCAGGACACGCTGGTTGTGGCCGGGCAGCAAGGCAAGCCGCTGCGCGAGCGACTCTTGATGCGCACGCATACCTCGCCTGTGCAGATTCGCACGATGGAGCAGCAACCACCGCCGCTGCGCATTGTGATTCCCGGCAAGGTGCACCGCAATGATGCCGCTGACGCGACGCACTCGCCCATCTTTCATCAGGTGGAAGGTTTGTGCGTGGACACCAACATTACCTTCAGCGATTTGAAGGGCACGCTGGACCACGCGATGAAGGAACTCTTTGGCTCCAGCGTGAAGACGCGATTTTTCCCGTCGTTTTTTCCGTTCACGGAGCCGAGCGCCGACGTGCAGATTAGCTGCATCTTCTGCGGTGGCAAAGGCTGCCGCAAGTGCAAGCACTCCGGCTGGATTGAACTGCTCGGCTGCGGCATGGTGGATCCGGCGGTCTTTGGATTTGTGCGGGAACGGCAACCCGCCTACGATCCGAAAAAGATTTCTGGCTTCGCCTTTGGCATGGGCATTGATCGCATCGCCATGATGCGCTACGGCATTGGCGACATCGGCCTGCTGTACTCCGGCGATGTGCGCTTTTTGGAGCAATTCGCGTGAAGATTCTTTCCCAATGGCTGCGCGCGTATCTGCCCGCGCTGAACGTAAGCGACCGGCAGCTTGCCGACGATCTGACGCTGCGCGGCATTGCCGTCGAAGGCGTCTTTGATCTGGGCGCGGGCAATGGCTCGCTCTTCGACATGGACATCACCACCAACCGCGTGGACGCGATGAATCACTATGGCATCGCGCGCGAGGTGGCGGCGATCTACAACCTGCCGCTGATGCCGCTCGATGTATCTTTGCCGCCGTCCCAGCCCGCGCAGAAGCCCTTCGCCGTGCGCATCGATGCTCCTGACCTGTGCGGACGCTTTGTTGCACGCGTGCTGCGCCATGGGACGATCGCTCCAGCCACGGCGGAGGTGGCGCAGCGATTTTCACTGCTCGAACAGAA
>JAJZCX010000014.1 GCA_021851625.1 Acidobacteriota bacterium
GCAGGAGCGGCAGTAGCCTTTATTTTGCCGCCCATTCTTACCCGTGTTCTCGATCAGGATCGCTTTGCCGCCTGGGCCTTGCTGCTACAGATTGCCGCCTACGCCAATTTTTTAGACTTTGGAATCCAGACGGCTGTGGCAAGGTTCGTTGCCCAGGCGATGGAGCGTGGAGACGATAAGGAACGGGACAGCTACATCAGCGCGGCTTTTTTTCTGCTTGTCGCTACCGGAGTCCTTGCGTTTGGCGTGGTCTGTGGCATGGCGTGGCTCGTCCCCTACATGTACAAGCAGGCCCCGCTGCATCTACTCACGGAGTTGCGCGAAGGTCTGGTCCTGCTGGCGGCGTTTTCTGCGCTCGCGTTGCCAACCTCGACGTTTACGGGGGTCTTCATCGGCCTGCACAAGAATGAATATCCAGCATTCGCGATGGGGGGCAGTCGGCTACTGGGCGCGGGATTTGTCATTCTTGCCGTACATCGCACGCATTCCCTCGTGGTCATGGCAGGGATTATCGGCAGCATGAATCTGGCAGGAGGCATCCTGCAGTATGTGCTGGCGCGCAGGATGCTGCCCACCATGCTGGTTTCATTGAAGTTGATCACAAAACATTCCCTGCGTTCCATGACACAGTTTTGCGCCGGACTCAGCGTTTGGTCGTTTGCTATGTTTCTCGTGGGAGGATTGGATCTTACCATCGTCGGATACTTCCGATTTTCAGGAGTGGCGTACTATTCGATCGCCTCCAATCTTGTCCTGATCGTGGCAGGATTGTGCGGCGCGGCCACCAGCGCGTTGATTGCTCCCACTGCGGTCATCCATGCCCGCGGCGAATACAAGCAACTGGGCGCGATGGTCGTGCGTGCAACACGGTATGTGACTCAACTCCTTGTCCTCTCCAGCTTCCCATTCTTTTTGATGGGAACCCGCATCCTTACGCTTTGGGTAGGTCCAGTCTATGCCCACGTCAGTATTCACATACTCGAAGTCCTGATGCTTGCCAATGTAATTCGAATGATAGGAGCGCCCTACAGTGCCGCGCTGGTAGGTGCGGGGGAACATGTGCGCGTAGTTTTCTCGCCGTTGTTTGAAGGTTTTACGAATCTTGTCGCGAGCGTGATTGCAGGCTATTACCTTGGCCCAATTGGAGTGGCTATCGGAACGCTGGTGGGCAGCTTTGGGGGCAGCTGTTTGCAGTTTTTATATAACGCGTCAAGATTTCCAGAAATCAGCATAAAGCGCACGGTCTTGATCCTTCAAGGCATCCTACTGCCGATTCTTGAGTTAGCTCCGGCGCTGACAGGCACTGCACTTGGCGCTTCTGGCCTACTGCATGGAATGCTTCTACGCTTCTTGGTGGTGTTTTGTGGAATCGCATGGACAGGATTCTTGTCTCGGAATGCCTACCTCCGTGAGAAACATTCTCCATATATGATCGCAAAGAACGCAGAATAGAAACTACGCAAGACGCTGCGACGGATCCAAGATGCCCTATCGAAGTCTGGTTATGTTCAGCGCTCAGAGTTGTAGGTTTTCAACAATTGAGCTGGGTTTCCAGCCATGATTCCATAATCGGTAACACGTACTAGAACCCATCTCATAAACATTTTGCATGGGAAAATCTGCGAGACTGGATATGCTCAAGGCATCTCTGCGGACATGCGATGGCAGGCCGTTGGGAACTTACATCTGAAGTGGCCTTCGGCCAGGCTTGAAAACCAGCATCCACGCCCGCAAAGAACGAGATTCAAATCCATCTGACCAACGTAACAACACCAATCACCAATAAAATAGCACAGATCAGCCATATTTTAACAAGTTCTTACGAATCGGACCCGCTCGATGAAAAACTCGCCACGAAGTATGGCATCGAGATGATCTCGCCCAACCGATGCAACCGCAAGCAGAGGACACAGGATGGCCGAGCGCTACGCCGCTATCGGTGCCGATGAAGGATCGAACGCATCTTTGCCTGGATGCAGAACTACCGCCGCCTCGTCACGCGATGGGAATACCACATCGAAAACTTTCTCGGCTTCGTCCATCTCGCATGCCTCCTGATGCTCCTCCGACATTTATGAGATGGGTTCTAGGAAGTTACGGCGCGTTCTTTCACTGTGACCTTTAGGCTCTCTTGCAGCGGGTCGGCGTCGAGCAGTACATGATCGCCGTGCAGCACTTCTCCATCGAGGATTTTGATGGCCAGCTTGTCCTGAATCAGGCGCTGAATGGCGCGCTTCAGCGGACGCGCTCCATACGCGCGGTCAAAGCCGGTCAGGAAGATTTGCTGCCGCGCCGCGTCGGTCAACTCCACCGTGATGTGTCGCTCGGCCAGCATCCGATTCAGGTCGTTCAGGCGCAGGTCGAGGATGTGATTCAGTTGCGCTTCATCCAGCGGGCGGAAGATCACAATGTCGTCCACGCGGTTCAAAAACTCGGGGCGAAAACTCTGCCGTAAGAGTTGCAGTACGTTTTCGCTGGCCTCGGCAAAGCTGGACTCCGATTGCATCGCGTCTGTATTCAAAAACTGTGCGCCGAGGTTTGAGGTCAAAATCAGCACGGAATTTTTGAAGTCCACCGTGCGCCCGCGCGCGTCGGTCAAGCGCCCGTCGTCGAGTACCTGCAAGAGCACATTGAAGACATCCGGGTGCGCCTTTTCGATCTCATCCAGCAGCACGACGGAGTAGGGTCTGCGCCGCACGGCCTCAGTCAACTGTCCGCCTTCGTCATAGCCCACATAGCCCGGGGGCGCGCCAATCAAGCGTGCCACGGCGTGTTTCTCCATGTACTCGGACATGTCAATGCGCACCATGGATTGCTCATCATCAAATAAAAACTCCGCCAAGGCGCGCGCAGTTTCGGTTTTTCCCACGCCGGTGGGGCCAAGAAAAATGAAGGAGCCAATCGGGCGCTTGGGGTCGCTTAAGCCAGCACGCGAACGACGAATCGCATTGGCCACGATGGTGAGCGCTGCGTCCTGACCCACGACACGCTCGCGCAGTCGGGCCTCCATCTGCACCAGCTTCTGTACTTCGCCTTCGAGCATTTTCGAGACGGGGATGCCCGTCCACTTGCTCACGATGCGGGCGACATCTTCCTCGTCCACCTCTTCCTTCAACATGCGCGTGCTGCCGTGCGCTCCATCCTCTTGCGCAGCGTTCAGATTTTTCAGTTCGGTTTCGAGCCGCGGCAGCTCGCCATATTGAATTTGCGCCACGCGCTCCAGATTGCTGCGGCGCGTCTGTTCTTCGGCCTCAACGCGTAGCGCTTCGATCTTTTTCTTCAGATCGGAAAGATGTGTGATCGATTCCCGCTCTTTTTGCCAGCGTGCGCGCAGGGCGCTGGCCTGTTCACGCAGGGCGGCCAGTTCGCGCTCCACCTCTTCGCGTCGCTCTTTGGAGTTGGCGTCGGTCTCGCGCTTGAGCGCTGTGCGTTCGATTTCAAGTGAAGTGGCGCGCCGCTCCAGTTGATCAATCTCCGTGGGTACGGAGCCGATTTGAATCGCCAGCGATGCCGCGGCCTCATCGACCAAGTCGATGGCTTTGTCCGGCAGAAAGCGGTCGGAGATGTAGCGATGCGAGAGCGTGGCCGCAGCGACGATGGCCGCATCCTTGATGCGCACGTTGTGGTGCGCCTCGTAGCGCTCCTTCAGTCCGCGCAGAATGGCGATGGTGTCTTCAACATTTGGTTCACCGACAAAGACGATCTGGAAGCGCCGCTCCAACGCGGCATCTTTTTCGATGTACTTGCGATATTCGCTCAGCGTAGTTGCACCAATGGCGCGCAGTTCTCCGCGCGCCAGCGCCGGTTTCAGCATGTTGGAAGCATCAATAGCTCCCTCCGCCGCGCCTGCTCCGACCAGCGTGTGCAGTTCGTCGATGAAGAGAATAATCTGTCCGTTGGCCTCTTCAATCTCTTTGAGAACAGCCTTCAATCGATCTTCAAACTCGCCACGATATTTGGCGCCAGCCAGCATCGCGCCCAAGTCGAGCGAGACCACGCGCTTGTCGCGCAACACATCGGGCACGTCGCCGGAGACGACGCGGCGCGCCAGGCCCTCGACGATGGCCGTCTTGCCAACGCCCGGCTCGCCGATCAATACAGGATTGTTTTTGGTGCGACGTGAGAGCACCTGCACCACGCGACGAATCTCCTCATCGCGGCCAATGACCGGATCGAGCTTGCCGCGCCGCGCCAACTCCGTCAGGTCGCGCGCATAGCGCTCCAGAGCCTGATACTTCGCCTCAGGATTTTGATCGGTCACGCGCTGCGAACCACGCACGGCTGTCAACGCGCGCAGAATGGCGTCATGCGTGGCTCCGGCAGCGGCCAGAGCCAATTGTGCCGGATCGTTTTTGTCCTGGGTCGCGGCCAGCAACAAATGTTCCGTGGAGACGTACTCGTCTTTGAAGGTCTGCGCTTCACGAAAAGATTGATCGAGCAGGCGCAAAAACATGGCCGAAGACTGCGGCGGATTGGTCGCGCCCGCAACTTTGGGCAGCGTGCCCACTACCTGTTGCAAACGCGTGCGCAGCGGCTCGACCGGCGCGCCAATCTTGGCCAGCACGGAGGGCACAATACCTTCGCGGTCGTCGAGCAGCGCCAGCAGCAGATGCGTCGGCTGTACCTCAGGATTGCCCGACTCCGCGGCCAGATCGCTCGCGGCCTGCACGGCCTCCTGCGCTTTTACGGTGAACTTTTCCCAGCGAACGGCCACGGCGGCTCCTCCCTGAATGGAAATACAAGAAGTCCTTCCGGGCTGCGATGGCGGGGGCTTACATTTGCGCAGCCATCGAAGCCGCGGAAGGACTGCACTGAGCATCGTACTTCAAGCGGCGGCGGTTTTGCCTTCCACCTGTTTTGTTCCGCCCAAGGTTACGGGAATCTGCTTGGGCTGTGCCTCGGCCTTCTTGCCCAACTCGATGCGCAACACGCCGGCGTCGTAGGTTGCCTGAACTTTTTCGGCGTCCACGGTGGTGGGCAGCGTAAAGGTGCGGGCAAAGCTGCCATAGCGGCGCTCGATGTGGTGATAGTTCTTGTCCTGAGTCTCTTGTTCGAACTTGCGCTCGCCGCGCACGGTGAGCACGTTGTTCTCCAGTTGAATCTTCAGATCTTCTTGCTTCAGTCCGGGAGCCTCCAATGCCAGCACGATGTGGTTGGCGTCTTCGGAAATATCCACCGGCGGAATGAAGCTGCCAGCGGGAGCGCCCGCCTCCGCACCTTCGAAGATTTGCTGCAACTGGGATTGCAGGGTGTCGATTTCACGGAATGGATTCCAACGCAGAATGGTCATGATCGTATCCTCCTAGTGAGCTTTGGCTCGAATCTTGGCCGGGGGTTCGCACCGGCCTAGGCATCTGATCCAAAATATACCATAAACGATTCATAAAATATGAGCGTATTGTTAGCATATTTTTGCGCGAGAAATGTCTGCGATGTAACATTTTTATTTTGTTGCATTTAATGGAAGCAATCCCGCGACTTTCCCTCTGCGGCTAGGCAATCTGTGGCGCGCGCAGCTCGCGCATGGCTTGGTAAACGAACTGGCACATGTACCAGCCATCCATATACTGGAAGGGCGTTTCGCCCGTGGTGTAGTGGCCGCAGGGGAGAATTCTTGCGTCAAAGTCCAAGCCATGCTCGGTGAACTGCGCGACGACCGCTCGCGAGAACTCCGGCAAAAAGGTTAGGTCATACGGTGCGTAGATCAGGCGCGCCTGTTTGCGCGGCCAGGGCATTCCGCGTCGGGCTGGGGCCGTTCCCGCGTACAGGTCGAAGTAGGCCATGGGGCTGACGGCGGCCCAGAGTGCGCGCAGGCGGTCTTGCGTCAGGCCTGCATCGGCAAAGGCGGTGCGGATGTGCCGCGTGCTTTGGCCGGTCCAGACCACATCGCCGAAGTGCGTCGCCACATGATTAAAAACATGCACGCGCAGCCGAGGATCGAGCGCGCTGGCGATGAAGGCGTAGCAGGAGCCGAGGCTGGTGCCGAGGATACCGAACTGCTCGTAGCCCTGCTGCTCCAACCAGTCGATGCAGCAGCGAATATCCACCACTGCTTGGCGGCAGGCGGCGATGGTGCGGCCCAGGTTCGCGCTGACCGTGTAGTCGGAGCGCTCCAACTCCGCCGGTCGGCGAATGTCATGGAAGGGCTTGCTCAACCGCAGCGCCGAGACGCCAAAGCGGTTGAAGATGCTGCACAGCGCATTGTGACTGAAGGCGTCGGCATTCCACTGGGGCAGCACGATCATGGCCTGTCGCGGTCGACCCCGGCGCTTGTTTGTCGGTGCGGGATACCAGCGCGCGTTCACCTGATCATTCTCCGGGTACGGTGTACGCACGGGTGAGGTGAAGCGCAGAAACTGCGCCTTTTCCATGCGGCCCTCGCGCGCCAATTGTTGCAGACGCGCATCCTCACGCAGTGTTTCTGGGCGCACGTTGGTGGGGAAGAGCTGCGGGTGGCGCGCTTCCAATCGAAAATCCGTGGGCGTGGCGTAGCGATAAAAATTGTCGCTGTTGGCGCGGATGCTCTCATTCACAGTGAGCAGTGCGGCTTCCATCTGCGCAGCCTCGCCAGAGGCCACCTGCTGTTCGATCTGGATGCGCTGCGCAGCGGGCAGTGCGGCGATCCAATCCGCCATCCAGTCAAAGCCCCATTCGAGTGGGCGCACCTGACGATTGGTGTCGCGCGTGGTCAGGCGCGTCTCCCAGGCAAACATCCACTGTGCGTACAAACGGCGCAACATCATTTTTAGAGTAACAAGCCCAAGGCACATTCTGTGTGCGCCATCCGGTGAGCTTCAATAGGAAAAGTAGGGCAGGTAGGCGTACCACGTGCTCCACTGCAACTGTTCCACCACGCGGGCGGCTGCGGTACGTTGCCGGTAGAAGGTGAACTGTGCGCCGTTGCGAATGCCGATGACTTGCGTGACTGGCCCGCGTGCTGTTTCAAACATGGACTGAATCATGATGTAGCGTTGCGGTGCTCCAACCGTGTTGCCAACCACGGAGGTCATTTCCTGTTTGAGCCAGGTATTTTTATAGGCATTGTGGGCGAAGTTGCTGGTCCACATCAAAGCTCGGCCCAGCATGTTGAACTGTGCATCCTGGCTGGGTTGCAGGTGTGTGACTGAATACTGCCCCGCACCCCAATCCACGATGAGCACAGTGCAGCCGGTCTGTATCTCCGTCACCCACAGGTTGGCCGCGGTGGCCGCAGCGTTCAGAATTCCCGTGGCCTGGTGACGCGCTCCAGCGCCAGCGCCAACCGGCAGGCCGAAGCCACGCATGGGAGAGACCACCATGGAGCGCTGCACTGCACAATCCTGCGGCCCCATGGGGCCGGCAGCCAAGGCAGCGGCCATGGCTGATGCCTGATCAATGACCATGGTTGTGCCAAAGGCGGCAAACCACAAGTTGCGCACGCTGGCGCACGGCACGGCGGGCAGGTTGTGTACCTCTAGGTCATTGTTTTGCAGGGTAACAATAGGGTTTGTCCTAAGAGCGTTATAAACCTGCATGGAGTGCAAGGCGTCTGCCAAGGCCATTCGAAACATTCCTTCGTCAAAAAATAATCAGCGACAATTCTTCCACAGAAGTCAATTTCACGCTTGTGTGCGACCGCCATCGGCTTGTTTCCGGGAGTAGGCAGGCGTAGACTTGCCACGAGCAGGCTGTATCCCGCCCGGCGCCTGTCGCCACAAGGGAACGGCACTGGAGTCGATCATGAGCCTACGAACCACCCCGAAAGGCGCGGTCCAGACGGACGCGCACGCCTCGGATGCTTCCCGCAATGCCTCTGCGCAAATTGCCCCCCACAACCATTCCACGCATCTGAAGGTGACACTGCCTGCGTTGCTGGAAAAGAAGCGCAGCCGCACACCTATTGCCGCGCTGACAGCCTATGACTTTGCCTCCGCGCGCGTGGTGGATGAGGGGGGCATCGATCTTGTGCTGGTGGGCGATTCCCTGGCCATGGTGATGCTGGGCTATGAGAGTACGCTGCCGGTCACTGTGGAGGAGATGCTGCTCTTCACCCGCGCGGTGCGGCGCGGCGTGCGGCGCGCGTTGTTGGTGGCCGATATGCCCTTTGGCTCCTACCACGCCAGCGTGGCAGAAGGCGTGGCCAACGCCGTTCGCTTTCTAAAGGAAGCGGGCGCGGAGGCGGTGAAGATAGAAGGCGGGCGCAGTCGTGCCGAGCTGGTGCGCGCGCTGGTTGAGGCGGAAGTTCCCGTCGTGGGACACATTGGTTTGACGCCGCAATCTGTGCATCGCATGGGTGGTTATCGCGTGCAAGGAAAATCGCTCTCGGCTGCGGAGCATCTGTTGGAAGACGCACACGCGCTGGAAGCTGCGGGGGCCTCGCTGTTGGTGTTGGAAGGCATGCCGCGCGAGTTGGCGGCGCAGATCACGGCGGAGTTGCAGATTCCCACCATTGGCATTGGCGCGGGGCCGGAGTGCGATGGGCAGATTCTGGTGCTGCACGATCTGCTCGGACTCACATTTGCGCCAGCGGCCAAGTTTGTGCGTCGCTATGCCGACCTGGGGGCGCAGATGCGCGCAGCGGTGCAGCAATATGGTGAAGATGTGGCTGCACGCAGATTTCCCAACGATGCCGAAAGCTACCACTTGCCCAGCGAGACGCGCAGCCAAATGGAGCAGCACGCACAAGGCAGTCAACGCAAAAAGGCTTAGCAAAAAAATCCATGCAAATTGTTTCCACAATCGCCGAGGTGCGCACAGCGGTGCGCGCCTTGCACACAGAAAAAGGCAGCGTCGGCTTTGTGCCAACAATGGGCGCGCTGCACGCCGGGCATCGCTCCCTGGTGCAAATTGCGCGCGCACGTTGTGGTGCCGTTGTCGCCTCCATCTTTGTCAACCCAACGCAGTTTGGGCCGAAGGAAGATTTTTCCCGCTATCCACGCACCTTTGCTGAGGATTGTGCAGCCTTGCAGGCCGAACAAGTCGATCTGTTGTTTGCGCCCGAAGTGGCGACGATGTATCCGGCGGATGCGTCCACCGTGGTGCGCGTGGAGGGTTTGCGCGACCGGCTGGATGGCGCGTCGCGTCCCGGACACTTCGATGGTGTGGCCACGGTGGTCGCAAAATTGTTCCACATTGTGCAGCCGGATGCAGCCTTCTTCGGCCAAAAAGATGCCGCACAGGTGGCCGTATTGCGACGCATGGTGCGTGACTTGAACCTGCCGGTGGAGATGATCCTTTGCCCCACCGTGCGTGAGGCCGATGGATTGGCGATGAGTTCGCGCAATCGGTACTTGTCGCCAGAGGAGCGCAGGCAGGCGCTGGTGTTGTGGCGCGCGCTGCAAGTGGCCGAGGCGCTCGTCAAAAATGGAGAGCAGCAGTCCGCGCGATTGCTCGATGCCCTGCGTTCCGTATTTGCATCCGAACCCACAGCGCGCATCGACTATCTTGCCGTCGTCGATGCTGACACGCTGCTGCCGGTGGAGGATGTGCGCGCAGGCGCATTGCTGGCCGTGGCCGCGTATGTGGGCAGCACGCGACTCATCGACAATCTGATCCTGCCGTCGTCCGCGTAGGGAATGTAGTTTTACTTCGCAGAATCCTTCAGCGCGGCCAGCACTTCTTCCGCGTGGCCTTCGGGCTTTACCTTGCGGAAGATTTTGAGCAGTCGCTGATCGGGGCCGATCAAAAATGTGCTGCGTTCGATGCCAATCACTTTTTTCCCGTACATATTTTTCTCGCGCAACACGTCAAACTGCTTGCAGACTTTTTCGTCCACGTCGGCGAGCAAGGGATAGGTGAGATCGTACTTCTCTTGAAATTTTTTCTGCGCGCGCGGTGTGTCGCGTGAGATGCCCAACACGACGGCCCCGTTCTTTTGCAATTGGCTGAGGGCATCGCGAAAGCCGCAGGCCTCAATGGTGCAGCCGGGTGTGTCCGCTTTGGGATAGAAGAAGAGCACGACCGGCTTGCCGGAAAAATCCGTCAGATGCACCGTATTCTCATCCTGATCGAGCAGGGTAAAGTTTGCGACCTTGTCGTTGACTTCCATGCAGCACCTCCAGCGCTTGCGAACAATTTACAGGGAAAGTTTTTTAAGCCAAGCGCGAAATTCCGGGCCGAGGTCATCCCGCTCCAACGCAAACTGCACCGTGGCTTGCAAAAAACCGAGCTTGTCGCCCGCGTCATAGCGCTTGCCCGCAAAGCTGTACCCGTAAACTTTTTCATATTGCAGCAGACTGCGAATGCCATCGGTGAGCTGAATCTCATTGCCTGCGCCGAGCTGCGTCTTCTCTAGCACGTCAAAGATGCGTGGCGTGAGAATGTAGCGGCCAATGATGGCATTTTTTGACGGAGCCTTGTCCTGCTTGGGTTTCTCGACAAGATTTTTCACTTCCATAATGCGCGGATTTTTCTCCAGCGGAGTGCAATCCAGTACGCCGTAGGAAGAGATGGCCGGGCCTTCGACCACCTGCGTGGCCAGAATGGAAGCCTGCACTTCGTCGAAGACTTCAATCATCTGTCGCAGACAAGGCTGCTGCGCATCAATCACATCGTCGGGCAGAATCACGGCAAAAGGTTCGTCGCCAATCAGATCGCGCGCCATAAGCACGGCGTGGCCCAGGCCCAAGGCTTCCTTTTGCCGGACGTAGGCGATTTGCACCAGGCTGGAAATCTCACGCGCCAGCACGAGCAAATCATTTTTGCCACGCGAGGCAAGCTGATGCTCCAACTCAAAGCTGATGTCGAAGTGATCTTCAATGACGGTCTTGCCGCGACCAGTGATGATGATGATCTGCTCGCACCCGGCGGCAACGGCCTCTTCGACGGCATATTGAATGATGGGTTTGTCCACCACAGGCAGCATCTCTTTCGGGATGGCCTTGGTGGCGGGCAAAAAGCGCGTGCCCAAACCGGCGGCAGGAAAAACAGCTTTGCGAATGCGTTGTTTTTTCATCTTAAAATTCTCAGCGTACCAATTCTACAAAATTTCACTGGCTGCAATCGCACCACTGGCCGGGCGCAGGGATTGCAACTGCGCAATCAGCGCGTCGAGTTCTGCCAGCCATGCAGCGGGCTGTGTGGCTTTCAGCGGGAAGCGCAGCACGCCCTGCGGCGTGAATTGCGCGCCGCGCTTGGCATTGCGCGCCACAAGCTGCATCAGCTTTTCTGGATCGATCTGCGCATTTTCAGTGAAGCGGATGCTGACCAGATCGCGCTTGCGATCGATCTGCGCGATGCCGGACTGCTCGCACACCAGGCGAATGTGGCCCGCAGTGAGCAGATGCTGCACCGGCTCTGGCAGAGGGCCGTAGCGGTCTTCCAGTTCGGCGCGAATGTCGGCGAGCACCGGCTCGCTCTCCGCACCGGCGATGCGTTTGTACATGCGCAGGCGGTGATTTTCCTCGGCGATGTAGCTGCTGTCAATGCGCAGCGCCACGCCGAGGTTCAACTGCACGGCGGGCTTGCTGGCCTGGTCTTCACCCTGGAGCGTGCGCACGGCCTCTTCGAGCATCGTGGTGTACATCTCAAAGCCAACGGCCTCGATGTGTCCGCTCTGCTCGCCGCCGAGCATGTTGCCCGCGCCGCGCAACTCCAAGTCCAGCGCAGCAATTTTGAAGCCAGCGCCGAGGTCAGAGAATTCCTTGAGAGCGGCCAGGCGACGGCGCGCGATTTCCGTCAACTCCTGATCCGGCGGAATGAGCAGATACGCATACGCGCGGCGATTGGAGCGGCCCACACGACCGCGCAACTGATACAGCTCGGAGAGTCCGTGGCGGTCAGCGCGGTTGATGACAATGGTGTTGGCCAGCGGAATGTCCAGACCATTTTCGATGATCGTGGTGGCGACGAGTACATCGTACTCATGGCGCATAAAGGCGAGCATGACGCTCTCCAACTCGCTCTCGCCCATTTGGCCGTGGCCGACGAGGATGCGCGCCTGCGGCACCAATTCTTGAATTCGCGCGGAGAGGTCATAGATGGACTCGACGCGATTGTGGACGATGTAAACTTGCCCGCCGCGCTCCAACTCCACTTCCACTGCGGAGCGAAGGATTTTTTCGTCGTACTTGGCCACCACGGTTTGAATGGCCATGCGATCCTTGGGCGGCGTTTCGATCACGCTCATGTCACGCAGGCCGGCCAGCGACATGTGCAGCGTGCGCGGAATCGGCGTGGCGGACATGGAGAGCACATCGATCTCGCGGCGCAATTGCTTCAGCCGCTCCTTGTGGCGCACGCCGAAGCGCTGCTCCTCGTCAATGACGAGCAGGCCGAGATCTTGGAATTGCACATCTTTGGAGAAGATGCGGTGCG
>JAJZCX010000015.1 GCA_021851625.1 Acidobacteriota bacterium
GCTGGCGAGCAACGGCTATGTGGGCGTCAATTTTTTCTTCATCCTCTCCGGCTTCATTCTTGCCTACAACTATACGGACAAGCACGCGCAGGGAAAATTCTCCACACGCGAATTCTGGCGCAATCGTCTGGTGCGGCTCTATCCGGTCTATGTGCTGGGACTCCTGATTTCACTGCCGATTTTGCGCTTGGAGTGGATGTATCAAACGCGCGCGCACTTCTGGCAGGGGTTGACGTTGACGCCGCTGATGCTGCAAGGCATCAGTCCGCGGCTGGCCACGTTTTGGAATACGCCCGCTTGGACGCTCTCCTGTGAAGTGGCGTTCTACTTGCTCTTTCCCTGGCTGCTGACGCTGCGCTGGCCAGAGAGCAAGCGCGGCCTGTCGCTGCTGCTGGGCGCGTTGTGGATTGTGGCGCTGATTCTGCCCACGCTCTACATGCTGTTGCACCCGGATGGGGTGGGGCCGATCAACCGTTACTCCAATCAATTCTGGCTGCGCGCGGTCAAGCTGACGCCGTTGCCGCATGTGCCCGCATTTCTATTTGGCATTGTGCTGTCGCGCTTGAATGATCGCGTGCAACTCTCCGACAGGGCGCGCTTTGCCATGGCCACCGCATCCTGCGCGGTGATTTTGGCCATCTTGTGGCAGGGCGACCGTCTGCCGTTTTTGCTGGTGCACAATGGGTTGCTGGCGCCGATCTTTGCTGTGGCGATTTTAGGATTGGTCGGGCGGCATCCGCTGACGATGCTGCTGGGCGCGGCTCCGCTGGTATTTGTTGGCGAGGCCAGCTACTGCTTGTATCTGATCCACTTCAATCTGTGGCAGTGGCTGCACTCCAGCGGACTGCTACCCGCGCTGCACCTGGCGCAGTGGGATCCGTGGATTTCCTATCTGCTGTTGGAGTTGGCTGCGCTGGCCGCCTACCACTGGGTGGAGCGGCCCGGACGCGGTTGGATGCAACGATTGCTGCCGGAGTTTTAGGGGCGCATGGCTACTGCGCCCGCACGTAACGATGCGCCTGGGTTATGGCGTAGCGTTGGCTGCCACGGGGTGCGTGGCATTGGCCGCAGTGGAAACGCAAGTTGGTTCAACCCCGGTGGCACGTGGACTGTTGAGAATTTGCACCAGCGCCCCAGTCTGTGGATTCAACTCAAAGCCGCTCACCGTGTTGTCCAAGAAATTTGTCACATAAACAAAACGTCCGTAGGCTGACTCGACCGAAACACAGTCCGGGCCGGTGCCCGTGCCATAGCTAAGATCACCGTTGGGCTGGGTGAGTTCGCCAGTGGTGGCATCGTGCGTGTAGGTACGTACAGTGTTGGAGTTGAAGTTGGTGACGTAGAGGAATTGTCCGCTGGGATCAAAGTCCATGCTGTCGGGCAGATGATCGCTGGCTATTGGATTGCCCAGTGGCTGGAGCGCGCCCGTAGCCTGCACAGAGTAGCTGAGCATTTCATTCGCACCCTGATCGGCAACGTAAACGGTGTGGCCGACGGCATCGCTGGCAATGGCGCTGGGCTGGGTTCCGGCAGGAAAATTGTTGCTGGTCAGAGCCGTGAGCACGCCGTTGGAATCATTCAGAGAAAATCCATATATGGTGTGCATCCCCTGATCGGCAACGTAGAGAAATCCGGTCGAAGCGGTGACGGTGACACCAATGGGTTGTGAGCCCTGGATGGCCTGCTGACCGTTCAGCGGGAAGCAGCTTTGGCCGGAGACGGGGTCGGCAATGGGTACACCCAAGCTGCCATCCGCAGCCACGATAGGATACGCGGCCACGCAGCCGTAGGTGGGTGGATTGGCCGCAATTGGATTGATGTTCGTGGACACAGCGCCACTGTTGTTGAAGGTTGGGGCAAAGGAATCGACCACAAACAGATACTTGCCCTGCGGGTCCAGCGCCAGGGCGATGGGATACGTTCCGGGCGTATTGTAAGTGTGCTGCTGGTAGAGTTTGCCGTCTGTACCGATGGCAAATTCCACAAGTGCGTTGTCGATCTCATGTACAACGTAGAGCCAATGGTTGGTGCCATCCACTACGCTGGCGATGGGATATTGGCCACCGGAAGGAAACGGAGAATTGGCGACTTGCGTGATCGCGCCGGAGACACTGTCAATGGTGTAGGCATTGATGACACCGGGGATGGTCCTGGCCGTAAGTGTATAGACAAAGCCGAGGGTAAAACTGGGATTGCAGGCTGTGACGCTCAGCGCCAAGGCAAGGGATGCAACCAAGGCCAGCGTCGTGCGGCCGTACTGACTCCACTTCATGCGGTTCCTTTGTTCCCAGCCAACTCACACGGCCATGGGGCTGCGCGCGCAGTCTTCTGTGATTGGGTGTGTTCCCAGTCCCCATTGTAAAAGCCCCAGAGCGCTTCTGCCAGAGCAGGCGCAGAATTTCTGCATACGGAGCAAAGATTCCAGAGCAAAAAACCCGCCGAAGCGGGTCCTTTTGCTGTTTGAGATGTCGGCTGGCTACGGCCCAATCGCTTGCACAGGATGGGAGCCATTCGAAGCCGTCTGCACGCAGGTGGGACTTTGTCCGGCTGCGAAAGGTGTATTCAAAACTGCTGTTAAATCGCCAGTATGCGGATCCAACTCAAAACCGCTCACGGTGTTGTCCAGCAGATTGGATGTATAGAGAAAACGTCCGTAGGCCAACTCCATCGTCAGGCAAGTCGGCCCAGTGCCAGTCTGGTTGCTTTGGTTGCCAGGGTTCTGCGCAGGAGCGCCGCTCACCGCGTTCAGGCTGTATGTCCCTATTATATTGGCGTTGAAATTGGCGACATAGAGGTAGAGGCCGCGTGGATCAATCAGCACCGCATCCGGATACAGACTGGTGATGAAGGGGCCGTACAGCATGGCCTGCAGCGATCCGTCATTCTGCACGTCATAGCCGAGCAATTGGTTGGAATACGCATCCGTGACGTAAACAAATCTCCCAGTTGGATCGCTGGTGATCGCACTGGGCTTCACGCCAGATTGATAATTGTTGTTGGCAATCGCCGTCAACACACCGGTGGCGTAATCGACCGAATACCCGTAGACCGAATGCGTGCCTTGATCTGCAACGTAGAGGAAGTTCACGAACCCTGTCGTGGTAATACCCACGGGCTGGGAGCCTTGCTGCCCTTGCTGGCCATTGAGCGGAAAGCAATTTTGACCAGAGACGGGATCCGCCACGGGTGCCCCCAGGCTGCCATCGGCATAGGAGATGGGGTAGACGACCACGCAGCCATAGGTCGGAACCGGTGCAGCAGGATAGCTGGGCGGATTGACCACTGGAGCTTTCACCGTACCGCCGGTCAAGCCTGCGTTGATCTGCGCATTGAAGGCTGGAGCGAATGTGTCTACCACAAACAAGTAGCGGCTCTGCGCATCAATGGTCGCCGAAATGGGATACGTGCCGGGCGTGCTGTAGACGTTGGCCTGCTGCAACGTGGCCCCCGTACCAATGTTGAATTGCACGATGCTGTTACTGACTTCATTGACAACGTAGAGCCACTTGGCGCGATTGTCTACTGCGCTGACCACCGGGAATTTTCCGCCGGAGGAATACGGAGAGGTTGCCGCCGGGGTCAATGCGCCAGAGACGCTGTCGATGGTGTACGTGCTGATCTGACCGGGAGAAGCCTGCGCAGACAGAGCATACACAAAACCAAGGGTAAAGCTGGGATTACAAGCGGTCACACTGAGTCCCAATGACAGGGTGGCCATTAGCGCCAGCGTGATCCGTCCGTATTGACTCCACTTCATGCGGTTCCTTTGTTGCCGGGCCATCAATTGCAGCCCAGAGATGCGTAGTGCAGAATTCGATTCTTGCTTCAACGATTGCATCCATCACACCAGACCGAAAACTCTGTGAGCAATTAGAAGACTCGTCCGGAGACCACCAGATAATTTGGCTGCAACGGCGCATTCGTCACTGGACCTTTGAAGAGCGGCGTAAGCTGGCCAGTATTGGCGTCGATGATGTCTCCGGTGATGGTACTGTCGTTGTAGTTGGCCGTATACAGGTACTGGTTGGACGGATCCTCGACCATCCAGATGGGGCCAGAGCCGGCGGGGAAGCTGCCATTGCTGCTCGAAGTAGCACCCGGTACCAACTGCAACTGACCGTTGACCGCGTTGATCGTATAGGCCGTGATCGTGCTATTCGGCTGATTGATGGAGGACTGGCCAAAATTCGCCACATAAAGATACTTGGCGTTGGAGTTAGCCAGAATAGCGTCTGGGTTTACCGCTCCGGTGGCATTGTTGACTGGACCACCAACGAGCGTTTGCAACTGGCCCGTGCTTCCGACTGTGAATGGAAGAATCTGATTGGCTACCGTGTCCGCCAAATACAGATAGGCACCGCTTGAAGCAACTGCCATCGTGCTGAGTGCGCCCGGAGCAGAACCGGTCTGCAGCGGCTGGTTTTGCGTCAAGATCAATTGTCCGTTGGGACTATCCAACTGATAGGGGAAGACGTCAGGATTGCAAGTAACCCCATTCTGCCCGCAAACCACGGCAGAGGTGCTGCCGTTGGCTGGAAGAATGGTTGTACCGGGAGCATACCCCTGGTCCAAGGTGAAGATGTAGCCCGCGCCGAAAACGACTTGTACTGGCTTGTAATTCACCTCGAAGTAGGTCTCTTGCTGCCCTTGCGTGTTGAACGTGTTTTGATTTGTGACCAACGTCAGCTTGCCTGTGTTTTTGTCGATGGAAAACACGGTGATGTCGCCCCGTCCAGAGCCATCGGGCGCAATCTGATCTGCGGTGAAGAGAAACTGCCCACTGGGACTGATGGCAATCGAGACTGGATTGCTACCCGACGTGAAGTAGTTCCCTTGGAAGGTCAACACGCCGGATCCCCCGATGCTATACATCGAGACGCTGTTCGATCCCTTGTTGAGCACAGCCAGCAACTGGCCACCCGGCACCAGTGCCATTTGCACCGGATCATCGCCGTTCGCTGGGAAGGGCGAGCCGGTGATGGGCGTCAGATAGCCGAAGTCGTGATCAATCTTGTAGCCGGCGACTTGATTCAAGCGCTGGCTTGGATTCGTGGTGGCGATGCCGTTGGCGCTGACGTAAAGATAACCAATGGTGTAGGTACCGCAAGCGATAAAGCTGAGGCCCATTCCGAGAGACACGACTAGGGCCAGCGCGATGCGGCCATATTTCCAAAACTTCATGTGCATCCTTGATCCTCTTGCGCGGTTCAGACGCGAGGGCTGCCAGAGGCAGCGTTTCATCGTTGGGATTGCTTCCTGCACCAATTGTAAAAGCCAAAGGGGGTTTGTGCCAGCGGCAGCCGTTCCCAGGGTCAAAATACCTTGAACTGGAAGCTGAGGTAGCGCCGGGGATCCTTGCGGATGGCCGTCAGCAAATCGCGTGCATTTTGCAACGCCTGCGTGCTGTTGTCATATAAGGATGGGTCCAGCAACAGCTTGCCCGCCGAGCCTTTGCCTGCGTTCAAGCGCGCCAGCAGCGTATCCATTTGGCTCACGGTGTCTTTGAGCTTGTGGGCAAATTGCGGGTCGTTGGTCATCACGCCCAACGCGCCGCGGCCCTGCTGAATCTGGGTGAGCAACTGGTTGGCCTTGGACGCGGTTTGGTTCAGATTGTTGTAGAGAGTGTCGTCGTGCATCAGTTTGCCCATGCTGCCTTGACCTGCATCGATCGCGCTGGTGATGTTGTCCAAATGCGTGACGGCGTCGTTGGTGCGGTTGTAAAACGTATCGTCGTTAACCAACTTGCCCAGCGAGCCATGTCCACCGTTGATTTGGTCGGCGACTCGTTGCAGGCTGGCCAGCGCGGTGACGGCTTGGTTGTACATTTTGGGATCATGCACGAGCTTGCCCAAGGACCCCTGCCCTGTGTTGATGGCATCGGTGAGATCCTGCAGGCGGCTCAAGATGGCATTGATCTGCACAATGGTGCTCTGGCTGGAGCGCACCACGTCTTGAATACTCGGCGTCTGCGAAACCAGCATCGAGTCCCCATCAGCGAGCAGCGGGCCCGTGGCGTGCGTGCTGTCAATATCCACCACCGTATCGCCCAAAACGCCCACCGTATCCAGCGTGACGACGGAATCCGTATGCAGCGCCTGAATATATTGCGTGCTGACGAGCATACGAATTTCCACCGGCGCATTTGGATACGCAGTGTTGATGCGAATCCGCTTGACGGTGCCAATCATGACGCCCTGCAGATTCACTGCGGCCCCCGGCATCAGGTCGGATGCATTGGTCACACGCGCATAAATGGTGATCCTGCGGTGGAGCAGGCCATCAATCGGGCCGGACATCAAGATCACCAGCAGCGCAAGTGCGATGCTGGAGGCAACCACCAGCAGGCCAACCTTCAACTGCGACCAGCGAACTTCGCGGGGATTGGGCACGATTTTCTCACCTAAAAAACGCGGTCCCCCGACTGCACAACTGCGGACGCACAGGCAACCGCAGACCGCGGGAATTTACGTTGAGCATAGCAGACTGGGCCAATCCAGAGCGGGAATGCTGCTTCGATGCCTGCGGGCCTGCGGTGGGATTTTTCGATCTTTCTTGGGAGCCGTTGCATATTTGGGAAGAATTTTCCAGCAAATTAAAACGGGAGCCGGTGACCAACGTACCGCGTCCGCGCCTGATGGCCCTGCCCTGCGGCTCCGATAACCAGCCTGTGGAGCAATTCCGACCGCGTTGCGGGCGGCAATCATACGCACGGGGTCACCGCACGATTATGCCCAGCATTGCCATTCACGGTTACAGCGCGCTCGAATCCCCCAAGTTGCAAATTCGCTTGGTGGATCACATTGTGGACTCCAAGGGATGGGTGCTGGAGGAAAAGCAGGTCTCCTCCGTCGCCTATCAGATTCGTTTTGAAGTCGAGATGGACAATGTGGTGGAGATGTACAGCGCGCTGCAACATGCCGGGGTGCAATTTCCACGTACATCCCAGCGCACATTTACCGAGATGTGCCTGTGCAATAAATTTTCATCCGATCCTGACTTGATGCAAATTCTTACCATCACGCTGCGTGTGGGCACCCTGCACGAGGAGAACCTGCGCTACAGAAAATTTCTGCGCTCCAATGCGGCGTAGCAGCGTCGATGCAGCAGCGCACGCGAATCATCACGCTTCGACGAGTCCGTAATGGCGCTGCCAGTGCGCCCGCAGATGCGCCCAGACGGCGGCGACGGCCTCGCGTGGCAACTGCTTGTCCGCGCCTTCGACGAATTGCTGCGCCTCGCGCCGCGCCATCTCCAGCAGCTTGCGATCACGCAGCAAATTCGCCACGCGAAAATCTGGCAGCCCGGCTTGGCGCGTGCCAAAAAACTCTCCGGGGCCGCGCAACGCCAGGTCGAGTTCGGCCAATTCGAAGCCATCCTGCGTGCGCACCATCGCGTCGAGCCGCTCCTCGGCCTGCGGAGACACTTTACCGCCGGTCATCAAAATGCAATACGACTTGGCCGCGCCGCGACCCACGCGCCCGCGCAATTGGTGCATCTGCGCCAGGCCGAAGCGCTCGGCGTGTTCGATAACCATCACCGAAGCATTGGGCACATCGACGCCGACCTCAATCACCGTCGTCGCCACCAGCACGTCGAGTTCGCCACGCTGAAAGCGACGCATACTGATTTCTTTGTCTTCCGCGTTCATGCGCCCGTGCAACAAACCGAGGCGCAGGCCCGACAGATGGGTCGCGCGCAGCGCTTCAAACATGGCCACGGCGGACTTCAACGTGGGCTTGCCATTTTTTTCCTCGAAAAGCGATGCGGATTTTTTTGCTTTCGATTTGGCGGTAGATTTTGGCGCGTCTTTGACGTCGGGCGCAGCCACCTCGTCGCGCGGAAAATCCAACTCCGGCTGATCATCGCTCGCGCCTTCGATCACCGGGTACACGATGTAGGCCTGCCTGCCCGCCTGCACCTGCTTGCGCACAAACGCCCACACTTCGGGCGCACGCTCGTCCGGAGTGCGGCGCGTGACGATGGGCGTGCGGCCCGGCGGCAGTTCATCGAGCACGCTCACCTCCAAGTCGCCGTAGAGCGTCAGCGCCAGCGTGCGCGGAATCGGCGTGGCCGTCATCACCAACACATGCGGCTCGGCAGCGTTGGGCTTTTTCATCAGCTTGAAGCGCTGCAATACGCCGAAGCGGTGTTGCTCATCGACAATGACCAGGCCCAGATTGGCAAACTCGACCTTCTCCTCAATCAGCGCGTGCGTGCCGATGACCAGATCCGCTTCCCCGCGCGCGATCAGCCCGCGATTGGCACGCTTGCGCTCGTCGTCCAGCGAGCCAGTGAGCAGCACCACGCGATACGGAGGCTTGCGTCCGGTGTGCTCCAACAACTTGCGCGCAGCCAGAAAATGTTGCGTCGCCAAAATCTCTGTGGGTGCCATCAACGCGGCCTGATGGCCGTTTTCAATGGCCACCAGAGCGGCTTGCAGTGCGACGATGGTTTTGCCGGAGCCGACATCGCCCTGCAACAAGCGCCGCATGGGCGTGGGCTGGCGCATGTCGCTGACAATCTCTGCCAAGACACGTTTCTGCGCCGCTGTTGGATGAAACGGCAGCACGCGCTTCAACGCCGCGCGCACAGGTTCTCCCGTGGCCAAGGCAAAGCCGGGGCGCTCGCGCATTTTGCGGCGCTTCAACTCCAAACCCAGTTCGAGATAAAACAGCTCTTCAAAGATGAGCCGCCGATGCGCAGGCGTGCTGGCATTCTGCAACTGCGCCAGCGATGTTTCCTGCGGCGGAAAATGCACGGCGCGCATCGCCGAAGCGCGATCCGGCAATTGCAACCGCTCACAGAGCACGGCGGGCAGCGTCTCGGCAACGCGCGGCCCCGGCGACTCCAAAATGGTGTGCAGCACACGCCGCAGCCAGCGCGAGCTAAGCCGCGCTCCGCCCAGCGATTCATACACAGGCACGATGCGGCCCGACTCCAGCAGCGCGGTCTCCGGCTCATCCGGGCCGGGAAGAATCTCAATCTGCGGCTGAATCATTTTGAAGCTGCCGCTGCGACTGCGTGACGGCTCCACTTTGCCGTAGAGCGCCAGCATTTGTCCGGGCTTGAATTTGTCCTTGAGATACGTGCCGTGGAACCACATGCATTTGAGCGAGACCGGACCTTGGCCCACGGTCATCTCAAAGATGGGCATACTGCGCGTGCGCAGCAGAGCCGTACCGCGCACCTCGCCAATCACGCTGGCCATCTCGCCCGGCTGCAATTCATTTAGGCTGCGCGGATGCTCCCGATCCTCATAACGAAAGGGCAGATGATAGAGCAGATCTTCGGCCAAAAAGATGCGCTTTTCCGCCAGCTTTTCGGCGATCTGCGGGCCGATGCCCTTGATGAACTGCACCGGTGTGTCGAGCGCGAGCATACACACAGGATGCTATCAGCCGTGCGTGGAAGGATGTGCGACCTGAACAGGAAAACGCTCTGCTTTGCTACACTGCCTGCACCCGCATCCTTGCATCGGAACCAGAACCGCCGAGCGTGCGTAGTTCCTCTTGCGGCCGCAAGAAAATTTGGATTGAGCCAAACCATGCACCTATTTCAGATGGAGCAAGTCTGCAAAGCCTACGGCGCAAAGATGGCCGTGGACAATCTGAGTTTGACGCTGGAGGCGGGAGAAATCTTCGGCCTGCTGGGGCCAAATGGCGCGGGGAAAACCTCCACACTGCGCATGATGATGGGCATGACGCTGCCCGACAGCGGCAGCATCCGCATCTTTGACCAACCCTTTGCGCGCACCAGCCTGCGGCGTGTCGGCTATCTGCCAGAGGAACGCGGCCTGTATAAAAAAATGCGCGTGCTCGACCAGCTTGTGCTGCTGGGCCAGTTGCGTGGACTGGAGACACAGGAGGCCCGCAAGCGTGCGCTGCATTGGATGGAGCGACTGGAGATTACCGAGGCACTGCCCAAAAAAGCAGGTGAGTTGTCGAAGGGAATGCAGCAGAAGATTCAGTTCATCGCCACGGTGCTGCATGAGCCGGATTTGTTGCTGCTCGATGAACCCTTCTCCGGCTTGGACCCGGTGAATGCGCTGCTGCTGCAAGATGTTCTGCTGGAGATGCAAAAGCAAGGCAAGGCGATTTTGTTCTCCACGCACCGCATGGATCAAGTGGAGCGGCTGTGCGAAAGCATTTGTCTGATGCACAAAGGACGCGCCGTGCTTGCAGGCAGACTGCGCGAGATCAAAGAGCGCTTCCCCCACAATCGCCTGCGCGTGGAGTTTTCCGGCAGCGCGGAGTTTCTCTCCCATGACGGAATAGCCAGCTTTACCAATGACCATGGCCGCGCTGAAATCACGTTGCGCTCCGACGCCGATGCGCAGCAGATTCTGACCGCAGCCATGGCGGGTGCGCGCATCTCGCACTTCTCCGTGCAGGAGCCAACCCTCGAAGAGATTTTTATTGCCACGGTGGGAGGCAAAAGCAATGCGTAACGTATGGCTGATCGCCTGTCGCGAGTACTTGGAGCGCGTGCGCACGAAGGCATTCCTGGTCTCCGTGTTGTTGTTTCCACTGATTCTGACGCTGGCCTTTGGTGTGCCTGCATACTTCGCGTCTCACCACGCTGCGGGAAGCAAGAATATCGACGTGGTTGCCGCCGACCCTGCGATGGGCGCTGCACTGGTCCGCGCACTGCAAACAGACGCGGGCATGGGCCAGGTTCAGATCACGCTGCTTGCGCCGTCGCCAGATTTGCGCGCGATGCTGGATGCAGCCGTCGATGCGCACAGGATCAGCGGCTATTTGTGGATTCCTGCGCAGTCCAATGCGCAGACTACGCCAGAGTACGTCTCGGCATCCGCTGGGGATTTGCAGAGTATTGCGGCGATGCAAGGCGCATTGCGACAAGCGGAGATGCGCACCGCGCTTCAGAAAGACGGCCTCGCACCAGAACAGATCGAGCACCTGCTGGCCGCTGTGCACATCGATGCCGTGCAGCGAAACAACGGAAAAAAAAGCAGCGCTGCGGGCACCTACATTGCTTCACTGGTGCTGATGTTTCTGCTGTATGGATCACTGATGGGCCAGGGATTTGCCGTGAGCCGCTCCATCATTGAAGAGAAGACCTCGCGCGTGTTTGAGGTGATGTTGGCCATCGTGACGCCGGAGCAAATGTTGGCCGGCAAGCTGTTGGGCGTGGGCGCAGTCGGCCTGACACAAACCGCCATTTGGGTACTGGCGGGCCTGCTCTTCTCCGCGCCAGGCTTGGCTGCGCTGGGTGCCTCTGGACAATTCCACCTGCACTTGGCTCCGTCAGCGATGCTGGCCTTTCTTGTCTGCTATGTGTTGGGATTTTTCTTCTACAGCGCACTGTCGGCCACGCTTGGCTCCATGGTCAGCAGCGAACAGGAGTTGCAGCAATTGAATCTGCTGGTCACGCTGCCGCTGATTCTTTGCATCGTCTTTTTTAACGTTGTGCTCAGCGATCCCTCTGGCACGCTGGCGACGGTGCTCTCCCTGTTGCCGCCGTTTGCGCCGCTGTTGATGTATCTGCGCATCGCCGTGCAAACGCCACCGGCTTGGCAGATCGGCCTGTCGCTGGCATTGATGTTGGGCGGAGTTTGGGCCGCGGTGTGGCTGGCTGCGCGCATCTATCGCGTGGGCGTGTTGATGTACGGCAAGCGGCCCACCCTGCCCGAACTACTACGCTGGCTGCAATACCGATAGTTACAATCAACCCATGGCTGTACGCTTCAACTGGAAACAGCGAATGGCGCTGGCGCTGGTGCCGCCGCTGGTCGCTGCGCTGATTCGCTTGTTGGGCGCAACGCTGCGCTATCGTGATGCAGGCGCGCTCGATTTCCATGTGGATAAAAATCCGACAACGCGCGTCTACTGCATGTGGCACCGCTGCCTGCTAGCCAGCGCGGACTCCTTTCGCAGATTGCCGATCGCGATTCTCATCAGCGCGAGTTTCGACGGCGAATTGATTGCGCGTACCGTGCAGAAGCTGGGCTACACGCCTGCGCGCGGATCAAGTACACGCGGCGGAGCCAGTGGCCTGCTGAGCATGCAAACCGCATTGGAGCGCGTGCGCTTTGCCGCCTTCACCGCCGATGGCCC
>JAJZCX010000016.1 GCA_021851625.1 Acidobacteriota bacterium
GCGCCAATGCCCCAGTATCCGCCCATACCAATGCCATAGAGCGCGCGCAGAATCAAAAAAACCGCATAGCTGGGCGCAAAGGGCGTCAACGCTGAGATCAAACAAAAATACAGCACGCAAGCCAGCAGCGGCGCGCGCCGTCCACAACGATCCGCCCACATGCCCAGCAAAAATCCGCCAATCGGACGCATGGCCAGCGTGACGGTGAGCGAGAGCACGATGGCCCGCTTGCCCACATGGAAATGCGCGGCGAGCACATCGACAAGAAAAATGAGCACGAAAAAATCAAATGCGTCGAGCACCCAGCCCAGAATGCCCGCCGTTGCCGCAAAGCCCCAGCGCGTAGGCTGCCGCACCTCGGATGCAAACTCTATCTGCACGCGGCTGCACCCTCCACCGTAAAGATGGCAACGCGCTCCACGCCGCGTGCAACGGCCAGCGCGCCGCAGTATTCGGGGATGCAATCCAGATGCACCAAGCTCCAATCCTCCACGAGCAGTTCTGGCAATACGGATGCAAGCAACGCCGCGGGCGCATTCGTTGCCAGCGAGACAGTAAACTCCCCCAGCGGCAATGCCAGTCCTGCACCTGTGGCCTTCAGCAACGCTTCCTTGCGCGTCCATGCACGGAAGCAGCCCTCCAGCCACTCCGCTCCAGAGAGTTGCGCCAGTGCGATCTGTTCCTGCACGGAGAAATATCTTTGTGGCAATTCCGGCTCAATCGGGCGAACGGCCTCGATGTCGATGCCCACCTCGTAATCATCCGCGATTGCAACCGCGGCCCAATCCTGACTGTGCGAAAGATTGAAGCGGAGGGTTGCAGATTGCAGACACGGCTTGTGATAGGCTCCAGCACGTTCGAATTGCAGCGATTCCGGCAAGGCTCCCGTGCAGGACGCCAATAAACGGCGTAGACCTGCATGCGCAGCGATGAAGCGCTCCCGATGCACAGGCTGCACAAAGCGCGACGCACGACGCTGTTCGTCTGCATCCAACATCTGCAAATCCTGTAGCGACGGCGCCACATTTACCGGCCACAGAAATGCCGCCGCGTAGCCAGACTGCAAGCGTAGACTGCGCGCACGCTCCAGTGCTGCTGTCCAGTCGCGTAAATGGAATGACTCTGTTTGCATAAAGGCGGACTCTGCCAGCCTATGCAATTCCAGTACAGATGTGCAAGAAAAACGCGCAGACCTCACTTGCAGTCTGCGCGCTTCTCTGTACGTGTGCTCGCCGTTCTATTGTGTCTCCACCAAATCCGCCGCGCCTGGTTCCGTGGGAGCCAGATGCATGTGCAAATGCCAGGGCACGCTCTCTTCTGCATTCAAAGAATGCGTGTGTAAATAGGCAATCGCGGGCTGAATGGCCATCGGATCCAGCTTCTCTTCAGCAAAGAGTGCCGACTCCTGCGCCGACTTCTGTTTGTCACCCAAGCGACGATACAGAATCGCCAAGTTGTAGTGCGCGGCTAAATCATCCGGGTCCAGCCCCTGCACACTTTGATATTCCTTACAGGCCGTTGCGTAGTCGTGCTTTTGGTAAAAGGCGTGTCCCAGTTCCTCCAGTGCGACGCGCGACTTGGGTGCCTGCTGCACCACAGATTGCAAATCGGTGATGGCCGCATCCAAGTTGCCCTGCTTCTCTTCAACCAGTGCCAGATAGAACAATGCGCGTGGATTGCCGGGGTGCAGTTGCAGCGACTTCTCCAGATTCGAGCGCGCCGATGCGTACTTCTCCCATGGAATTTCGGCCACAGCCACGTTCGTGTAGGCATCTGGATAATCCGGGCGCAGCGTGGCCACATGCTCAAAGGCCTCCGCCGCGTCTGCATACTGCAAATCATCCAGCAGCGTGATGCCGTAATTGTTCCAACGCATCCACGTTGGGTTGTCCTTGGGGTTCGGCGGCTCCGGCACGTTCGATCCCATCTGCAACGTGCGCACGCGCTCTGCCATGCGCACCACGGGATACGGCGGATGATGCTTGCCCAGCACGAAATCCAAGTAGTCCTGACGGAAGTGTCGATAGTTGACGCGCGCCGTCACGGTCAACGGCCCATGCTCGTCCGGCGGCACGTGGAACTGATAGCGCACCAGCGTCGAGCGTCCGCTCTGGATGGTCACGTCGTAGGCCACACTGCGACGCGCCCACACCTCATGCTGATCGAGGTAGTGTCCGTCCTTGTCAATCATACGATTGGTAAAGCTGTGCGCGCGCGGATCGAGCTGGCCATTCGGCTGCAAGTATCCACTGTGTGCCAGCACCTTGCCGCTGGCATCTTGCACCAGAAATTCCACCCAGGCCTCGTAGAAGTCGCGTTGCTCCGGGATCAGCGAGTGCCCAATCAGTTTGTTCTGGATCACAACGCGCGCCTCGACCGTTGCGCCCGGCTCCAGCGTGTAAGCCACCGTACCCAGCGGAGCGATGATGCCCGGCTGTCCAGCAATGCGCAGCGCGAAGAGGTCCACGTTCAGCCGATCCTCTTGCAAAAATTGCTCCGTCTTCTTCGTCTGCTGGTCGTAGTGGTAGTAGGTGGAGATTGCCGTATTGCCTGCCGTCCAGCGATGGCTGGCGATCTGGTGGTTCTTGGCTCCGTAATCGGGATCCACCAGTGGAACCGCCTTCATGTGGCAGTCTTGGCAGCTTTGATAATCCTTCGTATAAAAGGTCAGCGGATTCCGATGCGAAAAGGATGTGTTCTGCCACTCGTCATAAACGGAAAATGCGCGCAGCCATTTGTAATCATTTTCCATGCGCGGCAGTGCAGCCTTGTGGCAGCTCGCGCAGAACTCCGGAGACTTGTACAAATCCTTCATCACCGCTTGGGCGTGGCGGTCGGGATGCGCCAGAATTTCGTTGAAGCTCACCTCGCCAGGGATGGGTTTGCCCTGCGCATCCACCATCACCGCGGGAATGCCCATGACGTAGGAACCCGTGCCATACGTCGACTGCAACTTGGCGATGGAGTGGCAGACCATGCAGGTGACGCCATCTTTATCAAAGGGCCGCTTGGCATGGGAGTTCGGCGTGAGCACACCCGAAAACAGCGCGATGGGATTGTGACAGCCCTCGCAATGGCGCGAGTATTGAATGCCCTTGCGCTGAATCAGCAGATTGACATTCTTAATGTAGAACGGCTCACGAAAAGCATTCGCGTGTGCGCTCTGCCGCCACTGGTGATAGCTGTCCTGGTGGCAATGCGCGCAATACTCCGCCGTAGGGAAGGCCCCGGGCTGAATGAAGTCATTGCCTTCAATCTGCGCGTTGCTAGGCAAAAATGGCTGATCTTTGCCGAAGCGAAAATCATATGTCTTGCGCACGCTGGCTGCATACTCGGCTCGTTGCGTGGCAAAGTCACCATCTGCGTGCGCTATCTTGGTGCCGTGCGTCATCCACACCACCAGCGAGGCCGCTGCACACAGTGAAGCTGCCGCCACCGCGCGCACCGTCGTCATTCGAGAATCATTCTTCCGCTGCATCGTTCACATCTCCGCCATGGGTCTGATCCGCGCTACTTGGTCGCGCGCGTTTTGCGGTGCACTGTCTTCTGTGAGTGTTTGTCGTATACGCCGGGCACAACGCCCTTGCCTTCTTCCACTGTGAAGTAGCGATCCGTTGCGGGCAGCGTGACCGTCTCCTTCTGTCCATCGGGCCAGTGAATTTCAATCGCATCGATCTTCGTGTTTTGTGCCAATCCAAAGTGCACGCGCTGGTCGTTCGAAGAGGCAAAGCTTCCGCCACTCAACACATCCTCGCGCTGGCGAATGCCACCTGCGGTCAAGTACACGGTCGTACCCACAGCATCGCGCGGACTCTTGCCAGTTCCAATCAGTTGCATCCCAACCCAGTGGTTATGGTCGTCGCTCACGTTGCGCAATAATGCTGGAGGGCCGTCGAGTTGATTGATCACCACGTCGATCTTGCCGTTGTTAAACAAGTCACCGAAGGCCGCGCCACGCCCCACGTAGGTCTCCGCCAGAGCCGTGCCCTTCACTGCCGGCATTACTGTAAACTTCATGCCCATCTCATTGCGAAACAGCAACGGTCGCTGCGCAAATGTTGTGCCCCAATTGTTTTGATCCACCTGCGGATACACATGGCCGTTGGCGACAAAGATGTCTTTCCATCCATCGTTGTTGAAGTCCAAAAATCCTGTGCCCCAACCCAGAAAGGGAATGGTCACGTCCGCAATGCCCATGGGATAACTAACGTCCGTAAAGTTAGCGTCGCCATCGTTGCGGTAGAGCGGATTGTAGTCATCAGAAAACGTTGTGTTGTAGATGTCCAGCAGTCCATTGTTGCGGTAGTCGCCCACACCAATGCCCATCGAAGCCGTCTCGCGGCCCATCTCGTTCAATGCATAGCCAGAGGTGTAGCTGTCATCTTCAAACGTGCCATCGCCCTTGTTGATGTAGAGATAATTTGGCGTGGAGTCATCGGCAACCAGCAGATCCAACTTGCCGTCATTGTTTACATCCACAAAGAGCGCAGTCAGACCGTAGTATGCGTTGGGATCGCTCACGCCCGCCTTCGCGCTCACGTCGGTAAAGGTGCCATTGCCGTTGTTGTGGAAGAGATGATCGCTCTCGCCCTGCAAGCCGCGCGGGCCGCACATCACATCCACGCCGCGAAAGGCGCAGCTTTGCAGCGCATTGCCAGCCGAGCCGGGATCGGGCGGATGCGCAACGTCATAGTGCACATAGCCGGGCACAAAGAGGTCCAACTGTCCATCCCCGTCGTAATCGCCCCATGTCGCACCCGAGGACCAGTTCCCCAGCGTCACACCGGCCTTTTCCGCCACATCCGTAAAAGTGCCGTCGTGGTTATTGTGGTACAAGCGGTTCTTGCCAAAGTTGGTGACGTAAATATCTGGCCAACCATCATTGTCAAAGTCCGCGATGGCCACGCCAATGCCCCAGCGATCATTCGTGACGCCCGCCTTCGCCGCCACGTCGGTAAATGTGCCATCGTGATTGTTGTGGAAGAGCGCCGCGTGCGGTGGGGTAGTCTTGCCAGTCAGCGCATCATAGGTCGAGCCGTTAACGATGTAAATATCCAGCCAGCCATCGTTGTCATAGTCAATCAGCCCTACACCGGAGCCATTCGCCTCGATAATGTAGCGCTTCTGTGGCGTGCCAATGACATGCTTCCACTGGGCCAGGCCCGCCTGTACAGCAATGTTTTTGAAAATGACGGGGCCAGAATCCACATAGCCGCCCGCAGTAATCGGGCGCTTCTCCGCGTCGAGCACCGGCGCATACGTACCCGCCGTGGCCACACCGCCACCAGCCGACTGCGGCTCCGCCTTTGCGGGTGTAGGATCTGGCGCGCCCATGCCCGCAGTATTTTGCGCGATGAGAACGCTACCTTGCGCAAGAAAAACTACAGCGCACAGGCAAGTAAAAACACGCGCTCTGGAAAAGGAGAATCCTGAAAAATTCTTGGGCATACCGATTGCACATCCAAACTGCAAAGGATTTTCGAAGCTCGATTGTGCCCAAGTGTACTACGGAGAAAATTGCGTTCGTCTCCATCAAAAGTTGGAGATTGTGATTCTTTTCACACCGCGCTGCTGTGCAGTGCCTCATCCGGCACTGGATCGCCACCCGAACTGGTCATTCGCTCCAACAGCGTCTTTAGGAGCACATACAGTACAGGAATAAAGAAGAGATTCAGCACGGTGGAAAGCAACATGCCGCCAACGATGGTCGTGCCCACGGAGTGGCGTCCCAGCTGGCCAGCGCCATTGGCAAAAACCAGCGGCAGCACGCCGAGAATGAACGCGAAGGATGTCATCAGAATCGGGCGCAGCCGCAACTCCGCCGCCTCCATGGCCGCATCGGCGATGGAGCGACCCTGCTTGCGCAGTTGCTCGGCAAACTCGACGATCAAAATCGCATTCTTCGCGGCCAAGCCAATCAGCATCACCAAACCAATCTGGCAGTAAACGTCATCGGCCAATCCGCGCAGCGATTGTGCTGACAGCGCGCCCAACACGGCCATGGGCACGGACAACAAAATGATGAACGGCAGCATGAAGCTCTCATACAGCGCGGCGAGCGTGAGATACACCACCAGCACGCCCAAACCGAAGATGATCGTCGCCTTGCCGCTCGACTCGATCTCTTCCAGCGCCAAACCCGACCAAGAGTACGTCATGCCCTGCATCATGGACTTGTGCGCCAACTCCACCATCGCGCGCAGCCCTTGGCTGGAGCTGACACCCGGCGCGGCAGAACCAACAATCTCCGCCGAGCGAAATAAGTTGTAGTGGCTGATGACCTGCGGCGCAGATGATTGGTGCATCGTCACCAGATTGTCGAGCGGGATCATCTGATTGTTGCCAGAGCGCACATAGAACTGGCGCATATCCTGCTGCGTGCGGCGAAAGTCGCGGTCAGCCTGCACGTACACGCGATAGGAGCGATTGTTGAAGTTGAAGTCGTTCACATACTCCGACCCCATGTAGACCTGCAACGCATCGGTGATCTGGTTCAGCGGCACATCCATCGCCTTGGCCTTTTCACGGTCAATCTCCACCTGCACCAACGGATCGTTCGCAGTGAAGCTGGTGAAAAGTCCGCGCAAATCCTTGCGCTGCTGGCTGCCTGCGACGATCTGGTGCGCCACTCGGTCTAAATCGCCCAGCGTATTGCGTCCCGTATCCTGCAACTCAAATTGAAAACCACCAAAGCTGCCGATGCCCTGAATCGCGGGCGGCTCAAAGGCAACAATCAATCCGCCGGGAACCATGAACAACCGCTGCTGTACGCGCGCCACAACAGCAGCGGCAGAGTGCGCGGCACCCTTCCGATCTTCAAACGGCTTCAATGCGGTGAAGATCAATCCATAATTCGGCGCGTTGCCAGAGAAGCTAAACCCGGAAATGGCAAAAGCCCCTTCGACCTCTGGCACCGTGCCCAAGACTTTGACAGCCTGATCGGCCAGGTTCGCAGTGTAGGAGAGCGAAGCTCCCTGCGGCGCTTGCACCTGCAAGATGATGTAGCCCTGATCCTCTTGCGGCACAAAGGCCGTGGGCACGTGTTGATACATGTACACCGTGGCAGCCAGCCCACCCACAAAGAGCGCCAGCATCCCATAACGCCAGCGCAGCACAACATGGATGCTGCGCGCATATCCACTGGCCAGTCCTTTGATGCCACGATCCACGGCGGCCAGCAATCCGTGATGAATCTCCTCGCGACGCAGGAACAGAGCCGCAAGCGCGGGAGAAAGCGTCAGCGCGTTGAAGGTGGAAATCGCAATGGAAAATGCGATGGTCAACGAAAACTGCTTGTACAGAATTCCCGTCGTTCCCGGAAAAAATGAGACGGGCACGAAGACGGCAATCAGCACGAGCGACGTGGCAATCACCGCGCCCGTGACCTCGCGCATGGCGATCGATGTTGCCTGCGCCGCATCGGCAATCCCCTCGGACAAATGCCGCTGCACATTCTCGATGACGACAATGGCGTCGTCCACCACCAAGCCCGTGGCCAGCGTAATGCCAAAGAGCGTGAGTGAGTTGATGGAGAAGCCAAAAATCTTGATGAACGCAAACGTACCCACCAGCGAGACAGGAATCGTAATCGCGGGGATGAGGGTCGATCGCCAATCCTGCAAAAAGAAAAAGATGACGATGATGACGATGCCAATGGCCTCGGCCAGCGTTTGCAGCACCTCACGAATGGACGCACCCACCACGGTCGTCGTGTCAAAGGCCACTGCGTACTTCAATCCAGGAGGAAATTGCTTGGACAACTCTGCCAGAGCCGCCTTGGCGTTACGATCCACGTCCAGCGCGTTGGCATTGCTCAACTGCTGAATGCCCACGCCAATCGCATACATGCCGTCATACTTCAGATCGCTCGCATAGGTCTCCGCGCCCAACTCCGCGCGTCCCACATCCTTCAACAGCACAATGCCGTTGGGTGTGTTCTTCACAACTATGTTGTCAAATTGCTGCGGATCGCTCAGCCGCCCTTCCACGTTGACGGAAATCTGATAACTCTGCTTCTCGTTGGCCGGAGGCGCGCCCAATTGTCCCGCGGCCACCTGCACATTCTGTTCTTGCAGTGCGCTCACCACATCAGTCGCCGTTAGGTTGCGTGCGGCCAACCGCACCGGGTCCAGCCAGATGCGCATGGCATACTTGCGCTCGCCAAAGACAATCACATCGCCAACGCCATCCACGCGCTTCAGCGCGTCTTTGACGTAAAGATCCACATAATTGCTGATGAACTGATTGCTGTACTGGCCATGGTCGGCGTAGAAGCCAGCGGCAAAAACAAAATTACTATTGGCCTTGGTGATGCTGATGCCCGTGTTGATGACCTCTTGCGGCAAGCGGCCTTGAGCGCTGGCCACGCGGTTCTGCACGTCTACGGCGGCAATGTTCAGGTCGTAGTCGGTCTTGAAGGTAATCGTAATCTGGCTGGTGCCGTCATTGCCGCTGGTCGAGGTCATGTAGCGCATGCCCTCGACACCGTTGATCTGCTCCTCAAGCGGAATCGTCACTGCCGACTCCACCACTTGCGCATTCGCACCCACATAGTTGGCCGAAACCACCACTTGCGGCGGAGCCAGTTGCGGGTACAGCGAAATGGGCAGGCTGGGAATCACCACCGCGCCAGAGAGCACGATCAGCAGCGCACATACAGTGGCAAAAACCGGCCTGCGAATGAAGAAGTCAACGAACACTGCGTGGATCCTTTCTAAAATCAGCGAATAGCTATTAGCTATTAGCTGCTAGCTTCTAGCTGCTAGCGATTCAATCGTGAATGTTCGCCATGCGGGGCGGCATCCGTTCCATGAAAATAACAAGCGCGCACCCACTACGGCAGTGGCTGCACCGGCATCCCATCGGCCAGAAACTGTGTGCCCGAAAGTATCACACGATCGCCGGGATGCAGCCCCTCCTTCACCTCATACGCATTGTTGGTGGCGTCGCCCAGCACCAAAGCACGCTGATGCGCGATGAAGCCGCCGTTGGACGGCTCGGCCACATAAACGAAAGGCTGCCCTCCCACGCGAATCACAGCGAGCACCGGCACGGTCGGCGCACTAGCCACGGCCCAAACCACACGCGCGCGCACCATCTGCGCATTGCGCAGAACATCGCGCGAAACGTGCACCTCCGCCTTCGCCAAAATGCCCTGCAACTGGTTGTCCACCTGCGGAGAAACAAAGCTGATCGTGGAGCGATCCAATACATTGCCCTGCTCATCGGTCAGTTCCACCGGCAGACCAACGCGAATGCGCGCTGCCCGCTCCGCCGGTATATAGATGTAGGCCTCAAGCTGCTGGTTCTCATCCACCGTGGTCAGCACCGTGGTTGAGGAAACATAATCCCCCACGTGCACCGGGATGTCGCCCACCACACCCGCAAAGGGAGCGGTGATGTGGTAGTAGGCCAGTTGTTGTTGTGCGGATTTACGCGCAGCCACGGCTGCATCATAGTCGGCCTTGGAGTTGCGGTAGGCCTGATCAGCCTGCTGCATCGCATCCTGGCTAATGATGCCCGCGGCAAACAGCTTGCGCTGGCGCTCCACATTGCTCTGGTTGTACTGGTAGACGGCCAACTTCTGCTGTTCAGTCGATGCCTGCTGATCCACAATCGCCTGCTGCTGGCGCGGGTCGATCTCCATCAACTTCTGCCCGGCCTGCACTTGGTCGCCAGAGTGAACATATATCTGCGTCAAATTGCCGCTCACCTGCGGCTGTATCGTTGCCGAGCGGCGTGACTTGATCGTGGCCACATAGGTGTCCGCCTCTGGAACCTTTTGCAGCACCACCGCCTCCGCCTTCACCGGCATGGCGGCCATGTGCGCCTGCGGAGCCGCAGCCGGAGCACTCGAACACGCCGTTGCCCATCCACACAAAACAACCAGCGCCGCGGCGCTCACACTCACATAAAATTTCGATCGCAACGTTCCACTCCCGTCCCAAAATCTTGGCCTTCACTGAGGACTGTGCGGGACTCTTTAGCTGTCTAATACGATGGGATGCTCGCCGTGGTTTCCCGGACGCATCTTTTTCTTAGCCCGGCACAAAATATCCTCTATCCATTCTCATTTTGACATTTTTGCCGTATCTGATATGTTGAACGTATGCGGCTTCACGGACAGCACCGTCACCATCATCATGCCTCGACGGGCGTGTCGGCGAAGTCTTCTGAGCGGAATTTCTAAGCAGCACCAGAATTCAAGATTCAGACGGCCCGCGGATGCGCTCAGCATCGGCGGGCTTTTCCATGTGCGTTTCTAAAACGGAGAGAATACGAATGACCACGGCAGCATCCACGCAACCCACACTCGACTTCAGCAAGCTCGACGGACTCGTCCCAGGCATCGTCCAGGACGCCGCCACCGGAGCCGTGCTGATGACCGGCTTTCTGAATGAAGAAAGCTACCAAATGAGCCTGAATTCCGGCTTTGTCACCTTCTGGAGCCGCACTCGCAAAAAGCTCTGGATGAAGGGCGAGACCAGCGGCAATCGCCTGCGCATTGTTGAAGCGCTTACCGACTGCGACACGGACACGCTGCTCTTTCGCGTTGTTGTTGAAGGCGACGGCCTGGTCTGCCACGAAGGCACCGTGAGCTGTTTTACCAAACCGATTGCACTGCAAATCAAGAACGAGGCCGCACGATGAGCACACCGAACAAACTCCGCCTGGGCATTCCCAAGGGAAGCCTGCAGGACGCAACCATCGCATTGTTTGAGCGCGCAGGCTGGCGCATTTACGTCAGCAGCCGCTCCTACTTTCCCGGCATCGACGACACAGAGATCGAGTGCATGTTGATCCGCGCGCAGGAGATGTCGCGCTACGTTGCACACGGAGCGCTCGATGTCGGCCTGACCGGCAACGATTGGGTGGTCGAAAACGGACTCGACGTGGTCACGGTGAGCAGCCTGACCTATTCCAAGCAGAGCCGCCAAAAGGTGAAGTGGGTGCTCGCCGTGCCGGAGGATTCCCCCTACCAGCGCGCGGAGGATTTGGAAGGCAAGATCATTGCCACCGAATTAGTAGAGGCGACGAAAAAATACTTCGCCAGCAAAAATGTTTCCGTGAAGGTGGAGTTTAGCTGGGGCGCGACGGAAGTGAAGCCGCCCATGCTGGCCGACGCCATTGTTGAAGTGACCGAGACCGGCAGCAGCCTGCGCGCCAACCGCCTGCGCATCATTGACACGCTGATGGAGAGCGAGACGCAGTTGATCGCCAACCGCTCCGCCTACGCTGATCCGTGGAAGAAGCAGAAGATCGAAAACATTGCGCTGATGCTGCGCGGTGCGATTGACGCGCAAGGCCAGGTGGGCTTGATGCTGAACGCGCGCAAGGCCGGACTGCAAACGATTCTTGCCGTGCTGCCCGCTCTGAATGCGCCCACCGTCTCCACGCTGAGCGACCCGGAGTGGGTGGCGCTGAACACGATTCTCGACGAGCGCACGGTGCGCGACGTGATCCCGAAGCTGAAGGCCGCGGGCGCAACCGGCATCGTTGAGTATCCGCTGAGCAAGATCGTACTGTAACGCGAGGAAGCCACCACGCCCATGCAAACGCACTCCACCTTTGGACGCACGGCACGGCGCACGGAAGAGTTGCTGCGGCAACTGGAGCAGCGCTCTTCCGTGGCCACGGCGCAATTGGAACCC
>JAJZCX010000017.1 GCA_021851625.1 Acidobacteriota bacterium
AGGCCCGCGCTGGAGTGCCCGCCCCAATGACCGTCGATGCCATCAAAGCTGCGCTGCGCGTCGGTGAATCCAAAGTTGCCGACCAGCCGCTGTTGAATGCGATTGGCCTGCAACCAGACGAGCGTTGGATTTTTCTGTTGCAACTCCACGCCTTCGAAAAATTCAAAGCGCCCGATACGCAGGTCTCTGTCCACTCCAGCGATGTGATAGCGCACATATCCCTGCTTAAAGAAAGCCGCTGCGGGATAGTTGTTGTTGCCGTTGGCGGCGTAGTAGGTTGCGCCCAAGCCCAACTGCCCCTGTGCCAGCACGGGAGAAACAGCATCCGTCGGCGCGTCGAGAATCGCGGGCTGGGCCAACTCCAGCATCCAATCCCAGTGGTGAATCTTTTGCGCCACGCCGATGCGCACCAGCGATTCGACGTAACCGTAGGTCTCCGACTCCGGCGGCGCGGCAAACCACTGCCAGGCGTCCAAGCGTGTGCGGTCATAGACGGAAACACTGACCGGAGAGCCATGCTTTGTGGACGCTGCAGGCGCAGTGGACGAACCGGCCCACGCACACGCAGATGCAGCCAACACAGCGACAAGCAAAAAGGATCGTTGCAATCTCATCAATTTGGTCTCCATAAACAATCTTCTTTAGAAAATGCGAAGCGGTTCCGCCTGTTGGCAGCTAGAGAACGGACACGGAGCAACGGGGCGGAATGGGAAGCGCTTCAGACGGCGCGCTGCAAGGAGATGCTGTACGGGGCAGGAGACACGACAGGGTGTCGCAGAAAAACTCGTGGTGTACGTGTTGTATATCACGCGAACTTGTTTCCGCAAGGCACACACTCCACTTCTCTCTGTATTTGTATGACCATTTGCCCCATGGCAGCCGTGCACATCTCTCACCGCATCTGGTTGCATCCGTTCCACTTGATTCCTAGTGGATGTTATCGTGATCCTCTCTACGATTGCCTCATGCTTTCGATGGAGAAAAGCCTCAACCTGCGCAAGCCTGACTACTGCGTTACCGGAGTGTGATACTCTGCGCACAGTTGTTCTTTTGCGGAGTGCGACGATGCGCTCCCGCCCTTGGCACCCAGTACGTGCCACCTGTACCCTCCACGCTGGCATTCCTTGGAAACCCTGCCGTTTCCGCTCTCGTTCCGATCGCACGCCTGTGCGTGCCCGGAGCGCGAATGTGCTTTTCACGGCAGTGTGGCTGCGCCTTGCGCAGCACCCACACTTTTCTTTTGGGTTTCGATGGAGGTCGCCTTGCCCTTGCCATTGCTCGAACGCTCCGGCGACGGAACGGATTTCGTGATCCTGTCGCAGCACGCGCCCATTGCGCGTAGCAGCGTGGGTGTGACCGTGTGCGACTTCGGCACGAGCACTGGCATTTTGGATGGCACCGACACATTGCACGCAGCGGAATCCAACGCGCGCATCCCTGCGCAAGCGCCCGGACCGGGCGAGCAGTATCGTTTTCACTTCGACATGACGAAATGCATCGGCTGCCAGTGTTGCGTGGTGGCCTGCAATGAGCAGAATGGCAATCCGCCCGACTTGCACTGGCGCAGAGTGGGCGAGATTGAAGGCGGCACGTACCCCAACACATTGCGCAGCTATCTTTCCATGGGCTGCAATCACTGCGTGGAGCCGACCTGCCTCGAAGGCTGCCCGGTGGATGCCTACCGCAAAGATGGCGCGTCAGGGCTGGTGCTGCACAGCGCCGATGCCTGCATCGGCTGCCAATACTGCACGTGGAATTGTTCCTATGGCGTGCCGCAGTACAACCCGGAGCGCGGCGTGGTGGGCAAGTGTGACATGTGCCATGGCCGCCTCAACGAAGGCCGCGAACCGGCCTGCGTCCACGCCTGCCCTGAAGGCGCAATCACCATCGAGATCGTCAACATCGCGCAGTGGAGAGAGGAGTACGCGCAGGGCGCGAATGCTCCCGGCATGCCCTCTGCCGATGACAGCCTTTCCACCACGCGACTCACGCTGCCCGATGCGCTGCCGCACGACACCGATAAAGTGAACAGCGATCGTGTGCGTCTGGAGCATCCACACTGGCCGCTGATCGTGATGACCGTGCTGACACAGCTTTCCGTGGGAGCGCTGACCTCCCTGTGGCTGGCTTCGCTGGTGCTGGGTGCGCGTGCAGTGCGCTTTCCTGCGCTGTTTTCGCTCGGCGTGGGCATGATCGCACTCGGTGCATCGACTTTGCATCTGGGGCGACCCATCCATGCCTATCGTGCGTTGAAGATGTGGCGGCGCTCTTGGCTGAGCCGCGAGGTATTGCTCTTTGCCATCTTCGCTGGCATCGCCTGCACATACGCGTTGAGCCTGTGGCAGCAGTTGCCCGGCGCAGCGCTGCTGGGTGCGTGCACGGCGATCGCCGGGGCCAGCGGCATCTACGCCAGTTCCAAACTCTATCGTGTGCCCGCGCGCCCGGCATGGAACAGCCGCAACACCACGGCGGAGTTCTTCTTTTCCGCGCTGCTGCTCGGCCCGCTCTTTTTGCTGGCCTTGCCCGGCAGCGCGCGGCTATGGCCACTGCGCGCTTTGTGCGTGGCGGTTAGCTGCACGTTGCTACTGGTGTTGGTGCTGCGCATTTTGCGCCTCACACAGTCGCAGGTCTGGGAGAAAATGGCCACGGCCTCGCTGCTCTCCACGCGGCTGTCTTCGCTGCTGATCGTGCGCATCGCTCTCGGTCTGCTCGGTGGAGCACTGCTGCCAATCCTGGCGCGTGACTGGGCCAGCGGTTGGGCGCACGGCTGGGTGCTCGACGGGATCGCGCTCCTGCTCGCCTGCGCAGCCGAGACGATTGGGCGCTATCTCTTCTTCGTCAGCGTCGTGCCAAAAAACATTGCTGCCGCCTATCTGGGCCACACGGAGGCTGCATGAGAATCGCGCGCACGCTTGGATTGGACATTCTCAAAGAGAAGTACGCCTACGCCTCCGACGAAGAGGCGGGCTATATCTCAACGCAAAGAGTGGCCGAGCGCTGGGTGCGCACCACCTGCGGCTATTGCTCGGTCGGCTGCGGCATGCAGATTGGCGTGCGTGGCAATCAGGCCGTCGCCGTGCGTGGAGATGAAGACCATCCCGTCAATCGCGGCAAGCTCTGCCCCAAGGGACTCTCCGAGCATCACACCCTCGCCGCAGCGGGCCGCGCGCTGCATCCGCTGCTGCGCAAGCATGGCAAACTGCAACGCGTGACTTGGGATGCGGCGATGCAAACCATGGCCGCGCGCCTGCGCGATGTGCAGAAAAAATATGGTGCGCAATCGGTCGGCGTCCTCAGTACTGGACAGATGGTCACCGAGGAGTTCTACACGCTGGGCAAGCTGGTACAGCTTGGCCTTGGCACACGCAATTACGACGGCAACACCACACTGTGCATGTCAACGGCGGTGGCCGGATACAAGCGCAGCTTTGGCAGCGATGGACCGCCGGGTTGCTATGACGATTTGGAACAGGCCGAGGTGCTGTTCCTGATCGGAGCCAATATCGCGGAGAATCATCCGATTCTCTGCCAGCGATTAGAGGCGCGACGCAGCGGCACGGTCATCGTCGCCGATCCGCGCGTAACCAAAACCGCGATGATGGCCGACCTGTTCCTGCCGGTGCAGCCGCGCTCCGACCTCGCGCTGTTGAATGGTTTGGCGCATCTGCTGATCGAAAACAACTGGATCGACCACAACTACATCGAGCGCCACACGCAGGGCTTCGATGCTTTGCGCGCACACGTTGCCCAATACACGCCGACGCGCGTGGCCGAGATCACCGGCCTGCCTGTCGCACAGTTGCAAAAGACGGCGCGACTGCTGGGCACGGCGCGCTCAGCCTGCATTGCGTGGACGATGGGCGTCAATCACAGCTCCAAAGGCACGGAGACGGTGAACGCGATCAATAACCTCGCGCTGCTTACCGGCAACGTGGGCCGCGCAGGGTCTTCGCCGTTTTCCATCACTGGCCAATGCAATGCCATGGGCACGCGCGAGTCCGGCTTCACCTCTGGCCTGCCCGGCTATCGCAAATTTGAAAGCGAGACCGACCGCGCGGAGATGGCCGCGCTCTGGGGAATCGATGCTGCGCGCATTCCCACCGCACGCGGCCTGGCCTATCCTGACATCGTTGAGGCCATGGTGCGTAAGGAGATTCGCGCGCTTTGGATTGTCGCCACCAATCCCATCGTTTCCTTTCCGAATCTCGACGTGCTGTTGCAGGGGTTGAACAATTTGGAATTTCTCGTAGTGCAGGACGGCTTTCATCCCACGCCGACCACAACGCTCGCGCACATGGTGTTGCCCGCGGCGATCTGGGGCGAGAAGGAAGGCACCTACACCAACTCCGAGCGGCGCGTGAGCAAGGTGAATCGCGCTGTCACTCCGCCCGCCGAGGCGCGCACGGACTTTGATATTTTTTTGAACCTTGCGCGCGAGCTGGGATGCGCCGAAGAACTCTTCCCCGGATGGAGCACGCCGCAGGATGCCTTCAACGAGTGGAAGCGCGTCTCCGCCGGACGCCTGTGCGATTACTCCGGCATGGACTATGCCGCGATCGAAGCCAGCGGCGGCATCCAATGGCCGTATTCAGCGAGCACAGAGGATGCTCCGCAGTCCACGCGACGCCTGTACGCGAGCGGACAATTCCAAACCGAAGACGGCAAAGCCAAACTGCTCTGCACGGATTGGGAGCCGTTCCCGGAGCAGCCCAGCGAAGAATTTCCGCTGGTGTTGAACACGGGCCGCACCGTGGAGCACTGGCACACGCGCACCAAAACCGGCGCGGTGCCCATTCTGCACAACCTCTCTCCCCGCGCCTGGCTGGAGATGAATCCGCGCGACGCCTCCCGGTTGCGGCTGCGCGCACACGACAAGGTGGATGTGGTCTCGGCGCGCGGCACCGTGCGCGGCGTGGAACTGCGCGTGACGGAGATTATCGCGCCGGGCCAGGTCTTCATGCCCTTTCACTTTGCCGAAACGAATGTGAATCAAGTGACGCAGAGCGCCTTCGATCCCATTTCACGGGAGCCGAATTACAAGCAGTGCGCTGTGCGCATTGAAAAAACCGTGGAGCACGGTTCGCGGCGCGCCTAGTTTGCGCGCATTGCAAAGAAATCCCTTCACGCGCGGCGGAAGCGCGACGGGCGGCATTTCTTTCTACCTAGGATATTTTTTCGCACGAAGGAGCGATCTGTGATGGAACGAACGGAGATGCAAACCCAATCTTTTTGGAAGGTCGGCCACTGGCCCACACTGATGGCCGCCTTTTTGTACTTTGACGTCAGCTTCATGGTCTGGGTACTGCTCGGCCCGCTGGCGCCGGCCATCACGCAACATCTGCACATGAATGCGACCCAGAAAGGTCTGCTGGTCGCACTGCCGCTGCTCGGCGGCGCATTCTTTCGTCCGATTCTTGGCGCGCTCTGCGACCGATTCGGCGGACGTCGCATCGGCCTGCTCGGTTTGACCCTGACGCTAGTGCCACTTTTTTGGGGATGGCGATATGCCGCGCAACCCTGGCATTTTTACGCGCTCGGCTTTCTGCTCGGCATCGCAGGCGCTAGCTTTGCCGTGGCTTTGCCGCTGGCCAGCAAGTGGTATCCCAGCGAATATCAAGGCCGCGTGATGGGTATCGCCGGTGCGGGCAACTCGGGCACGCTGCTGGCCACGCTCTTTGCGCCGCGCCTAGCCAAACACTTTGGCTGGGCCAACACATTTGTTCTGGCCGCACTGCCGGTGCTCTGCGTGCTGGTGCTCTTCGCGTTGCTGGCCAAGGACAGTCCCACGCCGCGCAAGGCCATCGCATGGAAGGAATACAAAAAAATCCTGAGCGAGCCGGATACGCTTTGGATGTGCCTGCTCTACAGCCTAACCTTTGGTGGATTTGTCGGGCTGGCCAGCTTTCTCACGCTCTTCTTCCACGACCAATATCATCTCTCCGCCGTGCGCGCTGGAGACTTCACCACGCTGGTTGTCTTTGCCGGAAGCTATCTGCGCCCCGTGGGCGGCTGGCTGTCTGACAAACTCGGCGGCTATCGACTGCTGATCGGCATCTTCCTCTCCGTCGGCATCTGCATGGGCGTGATGGGAAGATTGCCCGCGTTCCCCTTGGCCACCGCGCTGCTCTTCGTGGTGATGAGCTTGCTCGGCATGGGCAATGGTGCGGTCTTTCAATTGGTACCGCTGCGCTTTCCGGCGATTGTCGGCGTCATCACCGGCTTGGTTGGCGCGGCGGGCGGCATTGGCGGATTCTTTCTGCCTTCGACACTCGGCATGTTCAAAGACCGCGCGGGCAGCTATGGCGCGGGCTTTGATTTCTATGCCGTGCTCTTCTTCCTCGCTGCGCCGCTGCTGCTGGAGTTGGGCCGCAAATGGCACGCAAGCTGGCGCGAAGAGGTCGTCGCACAAGCAGGCATCTTCTCCTATCGCAATCCGGTGGAGCGCGAGCGGCCCAGTTTTGCCGAGACCGCTGAGGCTGTGGCGGAATAAGCTTCTCTCTCTTCCCGCGCGCCGCAAGCAGCAAGCTTTCGGCGCGCAGGCTAAGATCGAAGTGAGTCTCTATGCCGCAATCGCGCCCCACTCCCTCGAAACCATCTGCGCTGCAACCACAGCGTCCACCGCAAAAATCCCTGCCAGACATCCAACCATCCTCGATGCCAGTTGCCGTCATCGAGCGACGCGCAGCAGAGCGTCTGCGCAATGGGCACCCTTGGGTCTACCGCACGGACGTGGCCGCGCTCGTGCCTGCGCTTGCAACCAGTGAAATTCCGCCGGGCGCGCTGGTGGAGTTGCGCGACACGCGGGGTGCATCCCTGGGCACGGCACTCTATAGTTCCGCGTCGATGATCGCGCTGCGAAAAATTTCAGATGCGCTTCTCGGCTCACGCGAAGATTTTCTTGCGCTGCTGGCAGCACGTCTGCGCCAAGCCATCGCCCTGCGCGCAAAGCTACTCGACGCCACGAACCCAACCAACGCCTATCGCCTCATTTTTAGCGAAGCGGATGCATTGCCCGGCATCATTTTGGATCGCTACGATGACCTCTTTCTGCTGCAACTCTTGACGCAAGCCACACACGCCGACGATGTGCGCGCCGCCGTAGTTTCCGCTGTGCGTGAGGCTTTCGCGCCTGCTGCGATTGCCAGCATTGTTGAACGACCCGATCCGCGCATTCGCGAATTGGAGCAGTTGGGGCCGTCGCCAACCGCACCGCTCTTTGCACGCGATCCAGAACAACCGCAACACGCCACCTATTTCCAACTGAATGGTCTGGAGTTTTTCTACGATACCGACGCTGGACAAAAGACCGGGGCCTTTTTGGATCAACGAGAAAATTACGCCGCAGCGGCCCGCCATGCGCATGGGCGCGCGCTGGACATCTGCACCTATCAGGGAGGCTTCGCCCTGCATCTGGCGCGGGTCTGTCCGCAGGTGACCGGCGTCGATGTTTCCCGTGCCGCACTCGAAGTGGCTGAAAAGAATCTGGCGCGCAATGCGGATCGCCTATTGGAGCAGGGACGCGGCGTGGAATGGATCGAAGCCAACGCCTTTGATCTGCTGCGCGACTGGAGCGATGCGGGTGAACGCTTTGACACGATCGTGCTCGACCCACCCGCCTTTGCCAAATCCAAACGCGCGACAGAGAGTGCGCTGCGTGGCTACAAGGAGATGAATCTGCGCGCGCTGAAAATGTTGCAACCTAGCGGCACGCTCATCACTTGCTCCTGTTCGCACCACGTTTCGCTGGCAGACTTCACGACCATCGTAGCCGCTGCGGCTGCGGATGCAGGTCGTCGTGTGCGGCTGTTGGAAACACGTGGCGCAGCGCTGGATCATCCTCACATCGTTACGATCCCCGAAACACATTATCTAAAATGCTTGATCTGTCGCGTAGAGTAAAACCCAGCAAGCAGAGTCTTTCGGGCAGAGTGTTCGCGGCTTGAAAAGACGCGCACACTCCCACACAAGCCGCAAAGAACGCGCCTAGAATGGGGCACCGGAAATTTTGTTTATATTTGACGTGAAAACGAGCTAGAAGAGCCGTTCAGCACGCTTCAAGCTGCCCGCGGTCGCAACACCCGTCAGCGTCAAGCCATAGCTCCAGATATTTTCATTGCGTACTTGTCCCAGCGCGAACTTCCGGTATTCCACGCTGATGCCGCAACAGTTGAAGTTGTAACTCGCCTGTACACCGGCATACTCCAGCGAGTGCAGATTTACGTCCAAACCGCCGTCGCCCGCAGCACTGAATCCTGGCTTGGTGGTTGCGCCATAGCCCAGCAGCACCTGCAGTTGGTTGTAGTTGGTGACAGAAACCGGCTGTCCCGCTGCGGCAATGCTTTCTGCCGGTGCATTCATCAACGCATGTCCAACGCTGGAGAAAAAATTTCCATGTTTGTAGTTAGCAAAGGCATTGCTCGCGGCGATCCGGCCCGCCTTCACGTCATACTCCAAATCCCATTCAATGTCGGTGTTCTCGGTGCTGTGCATCCGCAGGCGCGAAACCACAGGCGAAGTGTTACGCGGCGCGGTCACGTAAGCGATCGAGCTAAAGTCCAACGTGCTGGTAAAAATGTTCCGTCGTCCAGAAAGAACCGCGTTGCCAAAGGTCGGATCAAAAAAATATTTCTGCGCAACAAACCAACTCAGCCACTCCTGCGTGTCACCTTCGCACATGGGTGTGGGCGTGCTGAGATCGACGGTCTGCTTTTTCTGTTGTGTCGAATTCGCACCGTCCTTTTCTCGCGCGTACTCCACGGCTAACTCATCCGACTTGCAGGCATGGGGACGCACAGCCTTTGTAAACAGCCGTTGCGTCAGTCCGTATTCCATTTCATTCGTGTCACTGTAGATGTCGCGCGCGTCAAAGCGCTCCACGTTGTTGAAGTTGTCCACGCCCGTCACGTAGCGATACTCCGCCTCCGGAGCGATGGTGTGGCGCAGAGCGACGCCAAAATACTTGGCGAGAAATCTCGAATCGAAATCCCGTTCTAACACGGGCGCACGCATCTGCACATCGGTTTCGAATGCTTGGCGATTGAGGCCTGTATTTGTCTGCGTGGGCGTTGTCGGGCCAGGAATTTGGCTGTTGCTGTAGCCGGTTTCGCGCAGACCTACCTCTGGGTGTAGCAGCCAGCCATGATGCTCCAGAGCTAGTCCAAGATGCGGATAAAAATCTTCGCGGCCCGAAGATTGTTTGTCACCGGCTCCCGGCGCGGATCGTGAGAGCAAACTTAAGGACGCTTCCCCGCCACCGAAGAGTCGTGTGCCGCCGAGTTGCTGATCCGCCGTGTCGAACTCCAAATTGGGCAGATGCAGAATGCGCACTTCATCGCCCGGCGCATCACTCAAATAATTCTGGTAGCGCTCCAACTCCAAGCTGGCTGCCGTGCCGCGTGCTTGATGTGTAAGAAATGCCCACGACTTGACCTCGGACGAAACAGCCAGCGCGAAGTTCTCCGCAAAGACTTGTCGATATACGTAGGCGCTTAAGTATTCTGCATCCACCACTGCGCGCGAGCTCGTGTCCAAGTCGCGACGCCCAGTGACGATCGTGTCTTGCCCGCCTTGATTGATGCGCTGCGGCCCGTAACCGCGATCCTCCAAGCCGTCATAGTATCCATGCAAAAAATCTTCGCCGCGACCTTTGTATCGATATTCTGCGCTTTGTTCCCAACCGCGCATGGAGTAGTACTGCACGCCCACCATTAGATCCGAGCTGCGATTGATGGCCCAATAATAAAAGTCGCCAACAATGATGCCCTTGATGCTGGAATTGCTGAGCACGGGAATCAGCAGCCCCGACTGCCTGCCGTTGGAGTTGATGGGGTGAGAAACGTAGGGCAGGTAGAGAATCGGCAAACCTAATAGATCAAAATGACTGTTCCACGCCGTGGCCTTGCCGTTGTCCAAAGCAATACGCGGAGCTAGTATGCTCCAGTGCGGCTTGGGAATGCGGCAGGAGGTCATGCTGCCGCCGTAGAGCACATACGAGTCTGGCCCGCTCTTCACCAGCAATTTTCCGCGAATCAAAAATGGATTCGGAGTGGTGTAGACTTCGTGGTCGCCTGCACCGCGCAGCACGCCCACCGAGCCAGAGACGGAATCGAATTGCCCGGTCTGCGCGTTCAAATTCAGCTTCGCATGTTCGGCGCTGATGTCTTCCTGGTCCGGGCCGCCATCTAGTTGCACATGTCCCTGCGCCTCGGCTTCGCTGGTCGTCGCGTTATAGGTGATCGTGTCCGCGCGCAGCACGTAGTCTTTGTAGTCGATCTCGGCCTCTCCACGCAGCGTGTACAGGTCGCCCTGTTTTTCCTGATCCTGTGCATGAATGGTGATGGGAACTCCGCTGGGAGCCATGGGGACAGGCTGCGCGAGAGGAATGCTTTGCATGGCGCCGTTGTCGGCACCATGCGGCACGGGTGCGTTGGGCAGGGCCTGGCCCAGTCCCGGAACCGGTGCCAGTGCCAACCAAAGCACAGGCGGCAGCGCGCACATCCTCAACAAAATTGCCTGCATACAAGCGTGTAGCTAGTGTATCGCCTGCGGTTGCCGTACTGTTCCAGTGTAGAAATTTGTTGAGAATTTTCTGTACGCTGAAATTCCCGCTGATTAGGACTGCTGCAATAATTGTGCATTTTTCTCTGGCGTTTTTCCGCGCATTCTGCGATAAAAAAATGAGCGGGTACTTTTCGCTCGATTGCCATGCGCTCCAACGCTTCAACTTCGACCACGGCTTCACTCCCTTTTGAGGAGCAGGATTCCGCTGCTGCAAATTGGAAACAGGAGGTGGCGGATCGCGTTGCGGAGCGGCGTGCCCGGCAACAGCAGACCGCGCACGTTGTGGATGTACGCGATCCAGCGCAGGCTCAGGCTGCACCCGATACGGAACGTGCGGCACGTGCGGCACGCATTGCCGCTTCAGTCGCAGCCCGCTATGCGGAGGCTCCGCTCTTCGGCGCAGCATTTCCAGTCGTGCAGAACGCAACCCCCGCGCACGAATCTGCACGAGCGCATCAAGCCATAGCCGAGAAATTGGCAGATTCTGCGCATGCAGCAACGGCTACTGTCGAATGCGCTGCACTGAATATGATCGAGCGCGAAGCTGCACCCCACCGTCCCACAGCAAACTTCGACGCGCTGTTCTCACACAACGATTTCAAGCGTAACGATCCTCCGCAGCTTTCTGTCACGGAAGAAGCGGTCGATGTCGTCATTGCAGCACCTGTTGTTGAGGATGTCTTTGCCGCTTCGATGGTGATTCCGCAGCAACCGCTCCCCGCGAATTTGATTCCGTTTCCGCGCGAGATTGTAGCTGCGCGCCGCGCCCGTCCACGATTGACAGAGCGATCGAAGACCGTGGCCGACTCCACAGAGGAGCATGCCGCGCAAATCCAATTGCGCATCTTTGAGGTCGATGCTCCACCTGCAGTGGAGGGATACGCTGCATCGTCTTCAGAGATAACAGCACAGAGCCTGCCGGATGCCATCTACTTGGACACGCAAGCGCCGACACAGGGAGACGAGCCATATCCGGCGCCTACGTTGGAGGAACCGCTGCCTGTGGCTGCGATCAGCAGTCGAGCCATGGCCTTCGCAGTGGATTTCTCACTGGTTACGGGTGCACTTTTTGCGTTTTTA
>JAJZCX010000018.1 GCA_021851625.1 Acidobacteriota bacterium
ATGAGCAACCGCAGGCCATTGACGCCACACTCGCAGCCTACACCCCCGAAGGCAAGTTTGACGCAGAAGCCTGGCAAGCCGTGCATCGCGCATTGCAGGGACATGAACGCATTGTGGTCGCGGCTAGCGGCTCCAGCCGCCATGCGGGTTTGGCCGGCGAGATTCTCATTGAAGACCTCTCCGGCATCGCCGTGGACGTGGAGTATGCCAGCGAGTACTGCTACCGCTCCACGCACACGCTGCACAACCCGGCAGTGATTGTGATCTCGCAGTCCGGCGAGACTGCCGACACGCTGGCGGCGTTGCGTGAGGGTATTTCGCGTGGACTGGATACGATCTCCATCGCCAACGTGGCCGGCTCCAAGATGACGCGCGAAGCCAGCGCCGCGCTGGTCACCCGCGCTGGGGTGGAAGCGGCCATTCCCGCGACGAAGAGCTTCACCACACAGTTGACCATGCTCTACCTGCTGGCCATTTACGCGGGCCGCATGAGAGGCCGCATGACCACAACCGTCGCCGAAGAGCACATCGAACAGATTCGCCGCATTCCGGCTTTGCTGGAGATGAGCATTCCCGCTTGGGTGGAACAAATGCGCACCATTGCCGCCAGCTACGCCAAGGATGAGGCGTTTCTCTTTCTGGGCCGTGGCATTCACTATGCCATCGCGCGCGAAGGAGCGTTGAAGTTGAAGGAAGTCTCCTACGTGCATGCCGAAGGGTATCCCACCGGCGAGTTGAAGCATGGCCCGAACGCACTGGTCAGCCACGGTACGCCGCTGGTTGTGCTGGCCACATGCGATCGCAACGATCCTGATTCCCTGCTGCGCTATTCGCGCACGCTGCAATTGCTCAGCGATATTCAGAAGCAGGGCAGCAACGTACTCGCCATCGCCACGGAAGGCGATACGGAGATTGGACGCCTCTGCAACCACTGCGCCTTTGTTCCCCCGGCAAGCGAATACCTGCTGCCTATTTGCGAAGTGGTTCCCTTGCAAATCTTTTCCTACATGGTAGCCACGCAGCGGGGGTATGATGTGGATCGTCCGCGCAATTTGAGCAAGGCCGTTGTGACAGAGTAGCGGCCAGCCTGCTCCACAGCGCAAAAAAAATATTTCTGGGAGTCTCGAAATGCTATCAACCATCTGGAAGAGCGTGTGCCGTGTCTTGTGCGTGTGTGCAACGACGTCTGTTGTCCTTTCCCTGTCTATATCGGCGCAGACGGCTGCGCCAGTTCCGACTGTGGCTGCTGCACCCTCGACACTTGGGCTGGGCACGGCTTGGTACCCGGAGCAGTGGCCAGAGGCACGCTGGGCAACCGACATCGACCTGATGCAAAAGGCGCACATTCGCTGGGTGCGTGTGGGGGAGTTTGCGTGGAGCCGCATGGAGCCATCTGAAGGCCACTACGACTTCGACTGGCTGGAGAAGGCGATCAACGAAGCCGGTGCGCACGGCATTTACACCGTGTTGGGCACACCGACCGCTGCGCCTCCCGCATGGCTGACGCAAAAATATCCTGAGACGTTGCGCACCAACGAAGATGGCCGCAAAGCCGAGCACGGCAACCGCCAGCAATTCAACTGGGACAATCCCAAGTACCGCGAACTGGCGCGTGACATCGCCAGCCGCATGGCGCAGCGCTTTGGCCATAATCCCTACGTCATCGGCTGGCAGATCGACAACGAGTACGCTGCCGTCTCCTTTGACGCGCAGACCAAGGCCGACTTTCAGCAGTGGCTGAAAACGGACTACAGCACGCTCGACAATCTCAACGCCCGCTGGACAACGGCCTATTGGAGCCAGAGCTACTCCAACTGGAATCAGATTCCGATTGAGACCGTCGGCGGCAACGGCAACCCCGGCCTGCTGCTCAGTTGGAAGCGCTTCGTCAGCGACACCTGGCGCAGCTACCAAAAGAATCAACTCGACGCGATCCGCCAGTCTGCCGACCCGCACCAGTTCATCACCACCAACTTGATGGGATGGTTTGACGGCTTCGACCACTACACCATTACACAGGACCTGGACCTGGCCGCTTGGGATGACTACGTGGGCATGGGGCATTTGGACGCCGTCCGCAACGGCGCAACCGACGATCTCACGCGCGGCTTCAAACGCAAAAATTTCTGGATCATGGAGACGCAGCCCGGCCACGTGAACTGGCACATGGTCAACAACGACCTCGACAAGGGCGAGGTGCGCGCCATGGCTTGGCACAACATTGGCCACGGCGCGGATGCAATTGGCTACTGGCAGTGGCGCAGCGCGCTCAATGGCCAGGAGGAGTACCACGGCTCACTGCTCGGCGCAGATGGAACACCGCTGCCGCTCTACACCGAGGTGCAGCAGCTTGGCCACGAGATGGAAAAGGCCGCACCCGCGCTGGCTGGCACCGCACCGAAATCGCAAATTGCGATCCTGCACACCTATCCCAGCTTCTGGGCCATCAACTGGCAGCGGCACAACAAGTATTATGATCCGGTTGCAGAGTTGCTCAGCTACTACGGCCCGCTGCGTGCCATCGCCCAGTCTGTGGACATCGTGCAGCCGACGGCCCCGCTCGATCAATACAAGCTGGTCGTGGCACCGGGGTTGAACGTGCTCTCCGATGCGGCGGCGAAGAATCTCATCGCCTACGTGCAACAGGGCGGGCACCTTGTGCTGGGCCAGCGCACGGGCATGAAGAATAGTGACAACGGCCTGCAACCGGAGCGCCAGCCCGGACCGCTCGCCGAGTTGCTGGGCGGGCGCGTCGAGGCATATTACGCGCTGGAGCATCCTGTGCCTGTAGACGGTACTTGGGGGCCAAACACCAGCCAGATGTGGGCGGAGCGTCTACAAATCACCAAGCCGGGTGCGGAAGTTTTAGCGCGCTATGGGAAAAGCAACGGCTGGCTCGACGGCGAACCCGCTGCCATCACGCGCAAGGTGGGCAAAGGTCGCATCACCTACATCGGCGCATGGATGGATGACGCGGGCATGGCCAAGGCCGCCGAGTGGATGACAACCATCAGCCACGTTACACCTGCCTTCGGACCTGTGCCCAAGGGCGTCGAGGTGAATGCGCGCTACGGCAAGGACCACACCGTCTTCATTCTGGTGAATCTCTCCGGCGAGGCGCAGACCATCGCACTGCCCCGCCGGATGCGCGATGTGCTGCATGGAGACGAGACCATCTCCGTGGAGCTAACGAACTATGGCGTGGCTGTTTTGTCCGAGCCACACAAATAGCCTCACAGCATCTGCACGATCAGCCACACGTTCAGCGTGACGATGACGCCCACCGTGATCCAGCCCAGCCAGTTCGTCAACGATCTGTTGACGAACTGGTGCATCAGGCTGGAGCGCCCCGTCAAGATCAGCAGCGGCACGAGCGCAAACGGCAGGGTAAAGCTGAGCAGCACCTGGGAAAGAATCAAAACCTTCAGCGGATCCAGACCGGCAGCAATCACGGCCAATGCGGGTAGCAACGTCAGAAATCGCCGCAAAAAGACGCTGAATTTGATATTCAGAAAGCCTTCCAGAATCATCTGGCCGGCCATGGTACCCACGGTGGAAGACGACAGTCCTGAAAAAAGCAGCGCCACAGCAAAGACCAGCGCCGACATTGGCCCCAGCAACGGCCCCAGCGTGTGATGCGCATCCTCTATGCTGGAAATCGGTCTCCCTAGGCGGACAAACGCCGCCGCCGCCATGATGACCATGGCTGAGTTGATGAGCCAGGCTCCATTCATCGCCGCAAAAACATCGACCAACTCAAATTGCAGCAGGCGCAGACGATGATGTCCCGGCTCGCCACCGGATTGCGCCTCCTGCTCCTCACGAGCGATGCTTTCTCGCACGCGCGGCTGCACCAATCCTGAATGCAGATAGACAACGTGTGGCATCACCGTAGCACCCAACATGCCCACGGCGATGTAGAGGCTGTCGTGATTCACGACCGGCACCAGCGTGTAAAAGGCCGCCGTACGCCAGTTCACATGCACCAGAAACACCTCAAATGCGTAGCAAATGCCAATGACAAAAACAAAGCCCATGATGGCGATTTCCAGCACGCGAAAGCCGTAGAGTTCCAAGGCAAGAATGGCGAACACGCAAATCGTCGTGAGCATGGCAGCGGCCAGCATCACCGAGGTCTGCGACCAGCCCAAGGCCAGCCAGTGCGCGCCAAAGAGCAGATAAAAGCCCAGCGCCGCGCCTAAAAACTCCGCTAAATCCGTGGCCACGGCGGAGATTTCCGCCGCAATCCAAAGCGCGATGGTGGTGCCGCGTGTGAATTGATCGCGACAGTTTTGCGGCAACGTACGTCCTGTGGCAATGCCCAGTTTTGCCGAAAGAAATTGAATCAGAATCGCCATCAGGTTCGACCACAAAAGCACCCAGAGCAGCTTGTAGCCAAACTGCGAACCACCCTGAATGTTGGTGGCGAAGTTGCCGGGATCAATGTAGGCGATGCTGGCGACGAAGGCTGGGCCAAAATAGCTCCACATCTCGCCGCGACGCAGCTCCGGCAGCCAGCGTAGACGCTTTTTTCCTTCGGTCTGTCGTGGTGTAAGGGAAGAGTGGCTCATCGGTATATAAGGCTCCAGTATACGGTGTGCCGTGCAGGTTCTTTGTGATGCGCGTCCTGTTTGACTTCCCTGCCCACATTTCCTAGCCTGAGGTTGCACCTTCCTGATCGGAGTTCACACGCACATGAAAGTTCTTGTCATTGGCGGCGGCGGCCGCGAGCACGCCTTGATTACGGCCATTCGCAAATCCCCGCGTGTCACAGAGGTGGTTTGCGCACCGGGCAATGGCGGCATCGCCGCAGAGGCGCGCTGCGTGCCTGTGCAACAAAATGACTTGAGCGATCTGCTGCGTGTGGTGGAATCGGAGCATCCGGATCTGACCATCGTTGGCCCAGAGTTGCCGCTGAGTCTCGGATTGGTGGATGCGATGCAGCAGCGCGGCCTGCGCGTTTTTGGTCCCACGCAACGCGCCGCGCAACTGGAAAGCAGCAAGGCCTTCGCCAAAGAATTTATGCAGCGCCATAACATTCCCACGGCGCGCTACGCCGTTTGCGGCTCTGCGGCAGAGTTGCAGGAAGCCCTCGCACACTTTCACGCCCCCGTTGTCGTCAAGGCCGATGGCTTGGCCGCGGGCAAAGGTGTAGTCATCTGCGCCAGTAAAGAAGAAGCATTGGCTACCGCCAGCAAAATGTTTAGCGGTGACCTACTGGGCACAGCAGAGCGGCGCGTGGTGCTGGAAGAGTTTCTCGAAGGTGAGGAAACATCCTTCCTGGTTTTGGCCGACGGCCAACACACGTTGCCACTGGCCGCTGCGCAGGATCACAAACGCATCGGTGAGGGTGACACCGGCTTGAACACAGGCGGCATGGGAGCCTACTCCACGGACGAGTTGCTGGATGCGGCAATGCGCGACTGGCTGATTGCCCACGTTGCCCAGCCGGTGATTGACGGCATGGCCGCAGAAGACGCTCCCTTCACTGGAGTTTTGTATTGCGGCATGATGATGACCGCGCGCGGCCCCATGGTCTTGGAGTTCAACGCACGCTTTGGCGACCCGGAAACGCAGGCCGTGCTGCCACGCCTGCAAAGCGATCTTCTGGATGCGCTGGAAGCGGCCACCGAAGGTCGGTTGGATCAGATTGCATTGCAGTGGACGCGACAGCCGTCTGTCTGCGTCATCGCCGCATCGGGTGGCTATCCGGGAGAATATGTCAGCGGCAAGCCCATCACCGGTCTGGATGCGGCTGCGAGCGTACCCAACGTCAAGGTCTATCACTCCGGTACGCTGCGCAAGGATGATGCAGTGGTTACCGCGGGCGGACGCGTGCTGGCGGTGACGGCCGTGGCCGAGACGCTGCCAGCCGCCTGTGAGCGCGCCTACACGGCTCTCGACAAAATTCAATTCGACGGCATTTACTATCGCCGCGACATCGCACACCGCGCTCTCAACAAGAAAGGTTAAGTCGCAGCCATGAGTTTCCCCGGCATCGCCCTCGCAGAGTTGCTTGCAGACAACGAACTCTCCACGCAGAAATGGCAGGCTTGGTTTGCAGCCAATCCCGCCGCGTTGGATTTGCCCTGTGACATATACAACAGCAGCAGCGTGCGCGGTCTGCTGCGCCACCTCTTTGCCGTCGAACTGCGCCATTCGCAGCGATTACTCGGCAAAGACGTGATTGCCTACGAGGCAATTCCCATGGACTCGCTCGATGGCCTCTTCGCCGTGCATGCACAGGCTGTGGAGAATCTGCACGGCTTTTTGGCCGGAGCCAGCGCGGAATCCCTGCAAGAGACGCTTGCCATCTCCACACTTTCCGCAGGCACATTGCACGCCACGCGGCGAAAATTATTCGTCCACATCCTACTGCACTCTATCCGCCACTGGGCACAACTGAGCACACACTTGCGCGCACATGGCTACAAAACAGAATGGGCCAAGGACTTTTTGATGTCAGACGCCATGGAATAATCCCTGGCGGCAGACATGCAACGCTCACATTTCACAAAAAGAGAAGGAGCGGGAATTTCTCCCGCTCCTTCTTAGGAGGCATGGTTCTATTACTGAGCCGTCAGCGTAAAATTCAGTTGCTGAGTAATGTTCTGTGCGTTCGTTGTTACCCCGGTTGGGGAAGAGACGGCTTGTATTGTGATCTTGGAACCTCCAGATGGAGTTTGATACTGAGCGCTAGAGTTGTAAGCGGAACCACAACCAGACAGACCCGCCATGGAGACCAGCATGAGCAGTCCAGCAATGCACAGCATTTGCAGTCTGCGAATCATCGAGCGATTGCGCGAGAAGCCCAGCAATCCCACACTCAGCAAGATTCCCGTCCACCAGAAGATCGCCGTGGGCGTCACAATCGGCGGCTGATTGATGAGTACCTGCACCGTAGTGGTCTGTGCTGGCACGTCATAGGGAATGCTCGTATTTATGGCCTGGAACTGCACCACATGCGGCAGGAAATTGCAGACAGCGTTTGCAGGTAATCCAATACATTTGAAGTCCACAGCACCGGTGTAGTTCGAATACGAAGTCAGTGTGAGAGTAGCCGTATTCGAACCCGTATTAGAGGCTGTCAGTGTATTGGAGCTTGCCGTTAATGTGTACGTTGGCATCGTGACCACCAAAGGCACAGCCGCGGTGGCGGAACTGGTGTAGTTCTGATTGCCATTATAGGTTGCAACAATGTTGTACGTGCCAGCGGCGAGACTCGTCTGCAATGTTGCCGTATAGGTTGGGGCGGTGCTGCTACCCCCCGTTACCAAGGAAGCCGTTCCCAGCACCGTACTACCACTGGTAAACGTCACCGCTCCACCAAAGGCTCCCGGAGCGGATGGAACCACTGTAGCCGCAATCGTCACAGAACTGCCAGTCGCTGCTCCCGCTGGTTCAGCGCTGATCGGGCTGCTTGCATAGCCAGTCACCGTCAATGCTGTTGTGGAGGAATCGGGAACCACGGTTACCGTCAGCGTGCTGGAGCTTTCTGGTGCAAAGTTGTTGTCACCACTATAGACAGCAACCACCGAGTGTGTACCGCCGCTTAGGTTGCTGAGCACATCAGCAACGGTTGCTGATGTGCTCAGCAACTGTGGAGTGCCGCTCGCGCCGTCGACGATGAATGTCACTGTGCCCGTTGGCGTTCCACTGACGCCGCTCGGCGCTGCGATGGTGGCGGTCACAGTCACGTTGCTACCATAGTTGACCGACCCACTGGCTGGCGACGTTTGCACCAGTGTCACCGTATCCAATGCTAGGTTCACAGCATTTCCAGTCAGGTTCAATACCGGCGATGCTGTGTTTTGTGCGCCCGTTGTCAGCGCTACTGCATCGCTCTGCACGCCAGACATTGCGCCTGAGGGAGAAAAGATCGCACTCAGCGCGCAGGTAAAACCACTGTTCAACGATGCTCCATTTGTGCAACCAGTATTCGTGGATGGAGTCAGTGAAAACGGACTGCCCGCCGCCAATGGTGCAAAGAGTGGCGAGCCGATTGTAAGCGCACCCGGCCCAGAACTGGCCAGGTACGCGTTCTCCGCCGCACCACTTTGGTTGATGTTCACTTTGCCTAAGTTCAGGGTTCCAGAGATGCGGTTGACGTTATACGCAGCCGCATCCGCAGCATCGGCTACATATAAGTTTCCAGAAATATCCAATTGCACCGCATACGGTTTGGCAATGGTTGTGTTGATCGCTAATTGATCGCTGGAGTTCAGCGCACCACCTTCATTGGGCACACGAACAATTCTGGCATTGCCCGTATCTGCGATCACCACACTTCCAGATCCATCGACAGCCACGCCTGTGGGCGTGCTCAGTCCAGACCCAACGGTGCTGATATTGCCATCGTTCATCTCAACGACACGGTTGTTGCCTGTATCAGCAATGTACAGATTGTTGTTGGCATCCAGAGCCAGCCCGGATGGATTGGCAAGCGTTGCAGACATGTTGGACTGGAATACGCTGCCGCCCAAAGCACCTCGGCTCACATAAGTCATCACTGAATTTGCGGCTGGCTCGGCGATATATAAGGTGCCATCCGCTGCCACAGCCAACGCTCCCGGAGCATTGCTCATGGCAGAGAGCAACACGGTTTGTCCAGCAGTGTTCAAAGCACCCGCAACATTGGGCACCATGACTACACGGCTATTCCCAGTATCAGCGATGTAGAGATTGCCTGCTGCATCCGTGGCAACGCCACTCGGCTTGCTCAGGCCGCTGCCAACCGATGTACCAGTCCCCGCTCCCAATGCATACTCATATACAGCATTCGCACCTGCATCTGCCAGAAACACATTGCCAGATGCATCCGTGGCAACTGCTGAAGGAGACACCCAGTTGCCACCCAGTGCTGTTTGTGTTCCAGGATCCACTGTAACCGCCTGGCCAAGACCAACACCCGATAGATAGACCTGTACAGAGTCACCTGCCGTGTCTGTCAAGGTAAGAATCGCTGTGCGCAAACCAGGTTGTGTAGGTGAAAAGGTAACTGTGAATAGGCACTGGCTATCCGTTGCATTCGCCGTGGCACCGGCACCAATCGTGCAAGCAGGCACTCCATTGACCGCTTGTGTCGGCGGCGTAATAGAAAATTCTGACGATGCCGCCCCCGCCATGGTCACCGTGCTTCCTTGCAGTGTGACCGACTTGGTAAAGCTAACATACAGCGTTGTCCCACTGCTGGTGGAAGCAATTGCCGTGGCAGGCATGGACACGTTATCCAGCGTGTACTTACCCAAGCCATCGTAGTTCTGCACGGAAAATAAATTTCCATGCCGGTCAAAGGCCACGCCAGCCAACTGATAGTTCGATCCGCTGCCATAACTCAAGCTCGTCACCGGTAGAACCAGGAACATGTTGGCTGGGCTGAGCGTTCCGCCTACCAAAGGAATCTCATAAACCCCGCCCACACCCGTGCCACTGGTGTTGTTGTCAGTTACATAGAGATTGCCACTGGAATCGACGGCCACCCCATCGGCGGTGTTGAATGCGGTAGAAAGCGCAACGTTGCTGGCAGAGGTGGAGGTTACATTGGTTTGGCCTGCTGCGACTTCATACACAGTTGTGCTGCCAGTTACATAGAAGACATCACCAATGCTGTCTACCGCAAGAGATTTAATACCGGCTGGGGCCTGCACAATCTCCACAGCACTACCACCGGAGTAGTTGCAAGCCACGCTGCACTCATACACGTGGTTGCTGCCGTTGTTGTCATACCCTGTGGCCACAAAGCTGTCGCCTGCTGCATCAAAGGCCAATGCTGCCGTCTGGAAATAGTATCCAGACGCAACATTGAGAGGGCCATCATACAAACAAGGCGCAGTGGGTGTTGGCGATGTACAAGCTGCGGGAGCTGTTGACGGCGCAGAGTACGGCGTATACGAACCATTGACATAGGGGATCAAGTAAACCGCTTCGTTGTATACCTCGGACACGATCAGATTCTGATTGTTATCCACCGCCGTCGCGCCAGCATGTCCACTGGTTGTTGCATTATAAACAGCAATAGGTGCAGCCCCATTCGCCGGAAACTCATAGGTTGTGTTCGAATTGAACCCACCCAAAAATGCATCTCCATTGCTATTGGTGGAAACACCCCCAGTAAAGCCTTGTATCATTTGGCTCGTAGCGTTGGCATTGTATGCGGCAAGTTGCGTAATGGGTGTGACAATAAACGGCGGTGTGTTCTGCGCCGAGGCTGAATCCACCGAAAGGATCATCCAGGCAAACGCAAGCATAGCAACAGTACAGAAAGCGCGCACCGGCCAGCCTTGTCCGAATTTGGCTTGATTGGTAACCATGTTCTTTCTCCTCAATTCCATCGCTGCATTCCTTGTCGGCCCTGGCCGACTGCTGTTCCGTGTGTGCACTGTTAGTACGAAAACTTCAACGCGATTTCCACAATACGTCTTCCCACCTTGTAATCTGTTGTGCCAAAGTTGGTATCCACCTGCACTGCCTGAGATGAGTTCAGGTTCTTGCCATTGATGAAGTCTAGTGCCTCCTCAGTCGGATCCAAGTTGGAAAACGTCACATTAGGATGGTTCAAGAAGTTAAATGCAGCCGCCCTAAGCTCAAAGGACTTTGGTCCGCCCAGTGCCACATCCTTAATCAGCGTCAAATCCGAATCAAAGTAAGCCGGACCATGCATGTAGGGGAAAAGCAGTGGCCCGTTAGCGCCGCCGATTTGTGGCAACTGGAAACAACTCCCGTTAACGTATTGGTGGCTGTGCAAGTGCGCAGCCGGATTGCAGGTCACTAGCGGCTGCAATGAAACGTCAGGAGTACCCAAGAAGTCTTGGTTGGTTACGCTAACATATTGATTCAGCGCTGTATCCGTCAAACTGCCGGACATGGCGAAATTGGTGGCAAAGTCTGTGGCTTGGATATTGGGACCGCTTTGATACATGGTGTATCCAGAGATCGCCCACTGATTGGCCAGGGCACCTAGTATACGGTTGCCATGCACATGCGAACCCAAATTAACGTAGTACGACAAGTTGAAAATATTGGAGCGATCAGAGGAAAGCGGCCCGTAGTCATTCCAGACGTTGAATGTATCGCCTGGGATACCGTTGTTGAATCCGCCGCGTACGCCCAACGCCTTACTCCATGTGTAATTCGCGTTAAAGGTAAACCACCCCATGGTCTTATTCCATGTCACTTGCAAGCCGTTGTAGTTGGCGAACAGTGTATGCGCTTCCAACTGCAAGGACCCATAGATTGGATACGGACGCCAATCATTGATGGAGGGAAGCGTGGAAGATGGTGTTTCACCCATACCTGTGAGCTCCTCAGGAGTGTAGGTTGTCTGGTAAAACGTGCTGTTCGGATTTGGATCTGGAGTGAAGAGACCGCCCGGCTTGATCGCGTTTACGTTATCTAAGCTAATGGACTCATTGCTGCCGTCGTTGAGAATCGAATTGCTGTTGTTACCCACGTAGCCCACGGCAAACGTGGAGTTCCACAATTGTCTCGATAAAGTCAAACTGTAAGTCTGCGTA
>JAJZCX010000019.1 GCA_021851625.1 Acidobacteriota bacterium
ACAGACCTGACAGGTGTGTTTGCCCGGCGGACGCAGTTGAAAGAGGTGATAGAAGGTCGCCACGCCATAGGCCTGGCTCGGCGGCACGCGCAGCGAAGAGGCAACGAAGCGAATCGCATCCTTGTCGAGAAATCCGAAGGATTGCTGCACCGTGTGCAGCGTCTCAATCAGCGCGTTGCGCGAGTAGCCATGCTTGCGCATCGTGCCCTGCACAATCCTCCAGCGCTTGTCCTCCGACGGCAACGGCGGACGGGCCATGTTGACCATCTCCATCCCTCCTTGCCTCGGATTCTCAGCGATCTCCACGACCCGCGATGTGTGTTCCATCACGCATCGCTAGCGCTAAAAACACGGTCGCGCGCCTCGGTCGTCACGATTGCACCTCCTGCTTCGCGTCATCTTGCGCTGCCATAAATTCGTGACTCCAATCACAGACTGCCCTGCCCTCAACCACTACCGTGGGATCACGCTGGATGCAGTCCAGCCAAGCGTTCGCGCGCTGCACAGCCTCATGCCCTGTATCGCGCGGCACGCAGTGGAGAATCCCCATGTGCCTCGCCATTCCCGGTCGCATCCTGCGCATCGCTGAGGAAAACGGTCAGCGCATGGCCCAAGTGGATTTTGGCGGCGTCACCCAACCGGTCTCGCTGCACCTGACGCCCCAAGCCGCCATCGGCGACTATGTGCTCGTGCATGTCGGCTTCGCCATCAGCCGCATCGATGCCGAAGAAGCCGCACACACTTGGCGCACCTTGCAAGAAATGGATTTACTCGCCGAAGAACTTCCCAGCAGCATCGAAGGAGCGCACCCATGAAGTACCTCGACGAATACCGCGATGGTGCTGTTGTGCGTGCATTGGCGCAACGCATCGTGCAGATTGTCACCCGCCCTTGGGTGCTGATGGAAATCTGCGGCGGCCAGACGCATAGCATTCTGCGCTACGGCCTGCACGATCTGCTCCCCAAAGAAATTGAATTGGTGCATGGGCCGGGCTGCCCGGTCTGTGTCACGCCGGCGGGCATTCTCGACCGCGCCGTGGAACTCGCACTGCGCCCCGGCTTCACGCTGGTCACCTATGGCGACATGCTGCGCGTGCCCGGCTCCGTGATGGATTTGCAATCGGCCCGCGCACGCGGAGCCGATGTGCGCATGGTCTACTCGCCGCTCGACGCGCTGCGCATCGCGCGTGCCAACCCAGACCGCACCGTCGTCTTTCTCGCCGTTGGCTTTGAGACCACCGCGCCGGCCAACGCCATGGCCATCTATCAAGCTGAGCGCGAAGGTCTGCGCAACTTCGCACTGCTCGCCTCGCATGTGCTCGTGCTCCCAGCCATTCGGGCGCTCCTCACTTCGCCAGATTGCCGCGTGCAGGGCTTCATCGCGCCCGGCCACGTCTGCACCGTTGTTGGCTGCGCAGACTACGAACAACTCGTCCGCGATTATCGCGTGCCCATCGTCGTCGGCGGCTTTGAGCCAGTCGATCTCATGCAGGCCATCCTGACGCTGGTCACCCTGCTTGAAGCCGGGCACGCCGGCTTTGCCAACGAATACACGCGCTCCGTCAGCGCTCGCGGCAATGTCGAAGCGCAGCGCGTCGTTGCCGAGGTCTTCACCATCGCCGACCAAACCTGGCGCGGCATGGGAGAAATCTGCGGCAGCGGCCTGTGCATCCGCGAACGCTATGCGCACTACGATGCCAGCCGCTTCTTTGACGCTGCGCTCACCGAACCTCCCGCACCCGCCGTCTGCATCAGCGCGCAGATCATGCAAGGGCTGCGCAAGCCCACCGACTGCGCGGCCTTTGGCACGGCCTGCAAACCGGAGTCGCCCATCGGCGCGCCCATGGTCTCTACGGAAGGCGCCTGCTCGGCCTACTATCGCTATCGCCGCAGCACCGCACACGTGCCAACGGAGGTTGCGCAATGACCACACTCGCCTGCCCGCTTCCTCACGTGGAGACAGAGGCCGTTTGCATGGGGCATGGCAGCGGCGGTCGGCTCTCTGCGGAACTTTTTCGCTCCGTCTTTCAACCAGCCTTCGGCAATCCGATTCTCGACCAACTCGGCGATCAAGCGCTGCTGCACATCGACGGCGCGCACTTGGCCTTCACCACGGACTCCTACGTTGTGCGTCCGCTCTTCTTCCGCGGCGGCAACATTGGCTCGCTCGCCGTGCATGGAACCATCAATGATCTTGCCGTCGGCGGCGCTACGCCTCTATACCTGAGCGCGGCCTTTATTTTGGAAGAAGGTCTGCCGCTCACAACCCTGCGCCAGGTCGTTGCCACCATGGAACACTGCGCAGCGCAAGCGGGCGTGCAGATCGTTACCGGCGACACCAAGGTCGTGGAAAAAGGAAGCTGCGACGGCCTCTTCATCAACACCGCTGGCATCGGCGTGGTTCCGAGTGGTGTGCGTCTTGCCCCGAATCAAGTGCGCCCCAACGATGCCGTTTTGCTCAGCGGCCCCATCGGCGACCACGGCATCGCCATCCTCGCCGAGCGTGAAGGTCTCTCCTTCGCATCTGAAGTTGCCAGTGACACCGCGCCGCTGCATACGCTCTGTGCAGATGTGCTTGCGACCGGTGCGGACATCCGCTGCATGCGTGACCCTACACGCGGCGGCGTAGCCAGCACCTGCAATGAAATTGCGCAATCTTCTCGCGTGGGCATTGTGCTCGAAGATGCGGCCATTCCCGTGCGCCCTGCCGTGCGCGGAGCCTGCGAACTCCTCGGCCTCGATCCGCTCTACATCGCCAATGAAGGCCGCATGGTTGTCTTTGTCGCCGCTGCGGATACGGACCGCGTGCTCGCGGCCATGCGTGCGCATCCGCTGGGAGCAGAGGCCCGTCGCATCGGCACTGCGACAGAAAACAATCCCGGCCTCGTCACTATGCGCACCGCTTTTGGAACCGAACGCATTGTAGATTTGCTCACCAGCGACCCGCTGCCAAGGATTTGCTGATATGCACGAGATCGACATTGCCGCCCAGATTCTCCGCGCTGGACAAGCCGAAGCGGAACGCTGTCCCGGCGCGCGCCTGTCTACCGTCAAGGTGCAGATCGGCGTGCTCGCTGGCGTGGATGTGCACGCGCTCCGCTTTGCTTGGGATGTGCTCTCGCAGCAGGAAAATACTATCCCGCCACGCTTGGAAATTGTCACCGTGCCGCGGCGCAATCTGTGCGAAGACTGCGGCGCAGAGTTCCCATCTGAGGCAACCGAGGCCGTTTGCCCCGTCTGCTCCAGTCGCAAATCCTTTCTGCTTGGCGGCGATGAACTGCAACTGGCCTGCGTGGAGGTGGAAGAATGAGCACCGTCATTCCTGCGGAGAAAAAAGTTCTCAGCGAAAATCAACGCATCGCCAACGCATTGCGCGCTGGCTTTGAGCACAAGCATCAACTCTGTCTGAACCTGATCAGCTCGCCCGGCTCCGGCAAAACCACGCTGCTCGAAACCACCCTCGCCCATCTACCGCAAAAAGATCGCGTGGCCGTGGTCACCGGCGACCTGCAAACAGAAAATGACGCGCGCCGACTCGCGGTCTACGGATTTCCCGTGCAGCAAATTGTTACCGGCGGCGTCTGCCACCTGGACGGACGCATGATTGAGCGCGCGCTGGCACTGTGGCCAGATGCAGCACTGGATCTGCTCTTCATTGAAAATGTCGGCAATCTTGTCTGCCCCTCCAGCTACGATCTGGGTGAGGCGGCCAAGATCGTGCTGCTCAGCGTGACCGAAGGCGAGGACAAGCCGCTCAAGTATCCCTCCATCTTCGCCAAGGCTGCGCTGCTCATCATTACAAAAATTGACCTGCTGCCCTACGTCCCGCTCGACATGCACGCGATTGAGGCCAACGCGCGCCAAGTGAATCCGTCGATTGAGATCATCGGCCTCTCCTGCAAAACCGGCCAGGGCGTGGGCACGTGGCTGGATTGGCTGGCGCGCCGTCGCGCTGCCATGCTCGCGCAAACCAGCCGCGCAGAGGTGTAAATGCTCACGCGCCGCCGCATTCACGTGGAGGGCGTGGTGCAGGGCGTGGGCTTCCGCCCGCATGTTTATCGCATCGCCACACAGAACCAACTCACCGGCTGGATTTGCAACACTGCGCGCGGCGTTACGTTGGAGGTGCAAGGCGTCAGCGAATCCGTCAGCGCGTTTCTGGATGGTCTGCGCCTGCAACCACCGCCGCTCGCTCGCATCACCGCCGTGGCCAGCGAGGAAATTCCTTGTGCGCAGGAAATCGATTTCTGCATCGTGCAAAGCACTGCTGGCGGACACGCACATACTCTGATCGCGCCCGATATCGCCACTTGTCCCGACTGCCTACGCGAACTCTTCGACCCACACGACCGCAGATTTGGCTATCCGTTTTTGAACTGCACCAATTGCGGACCGCGCTTCACCATTCTGCGCACCATTCCCTACGACCGTCCAAATACTTCGATGCAGCCCTTTCGCATGTGCGCAGCCTGCCAAGCGGAGTACGACGATCCCGCCAATCGCCGCTTCCACGCCCAACCCAACGCCTGCTGGCAATGCGGGCCGCAACTGGCGCTGCTCGATGCCAACGGCAACGCTATCCCCGGCGACCCCATCCAGCAAACCATCGAGCATTTGCGTCAGGGAGCCATCGTCGCCATCAAAGGCCTCGGCGGTTTTCATCTTGCCGTCGATGCCACGCAGCCGCATGCCGTGGCACGCCTGCGCGAGCGAAAGCATCGCTGGGAAAAACCACTGGCCATTTTGGTCGCCGACATTGCCGCTGCGGAACGTTTGTGCAACATTTCTCCAGAGGAGCGATCCTTGCTGGAATCGCCGCAGCGTCCAATCGTCTTGCTGCCGCGCAAATCCGACACTCCGATTGCGCCGCAGGTTGCACCCGGATCGCCAGAGTTGGGAATTTTTCTGCCGTACACGCCGGTGCAACATCTGCTGTTGCATTCCGGCAACTTCCCTGCACTCGTCATGACCAGCGCCAATCGCAGCGAGGAACCCATCTGCATCGACAATGCAGAAGCTCTGTATCGACTGCGCTCCATCGCAGATTCTTTTCTCGTCCACAATCGAGAAATCCTTCTGCGCTGCGATGACTCCATCGTGCGCCGCGCGCAACAACACACGATGCCACTGCGCCGCGCACGGGGTTTCGTTCCCCTGCCCATCCCGTTGGGCCGGGATGTGCCTTCCGTACTCGCTGTGGGCGGTGAGCTGAAAAATACCATCTGTCTGACGCGCGGGCAGGAGGCATTTCTCAGTCAGCACATCGGCGATTTAGAAAATCTGGCAGCCTATGGATTTTTTGAAGAAACCATCGCGCATCTGCAAAACATTTTGGAAATCACGCCCCAGGCCATCGCCTGTGATTTGCACCCAGAGTATTTCTCCACGCGCTGGGCCATGCAGCAATCCTCTCTCCCTGTCTGCGCCGTGCAGCATCATCACGCGCACTTGGCCGCGTGCATGGCGGAGCATTCTCTGTCAGACGCAGCGCTCGGCATTGTGCTCGACGGCACGGGATATGGAACCGACGGCAACATCTGGGGCGGTGAAATCCTTCTTGCCCACGGCGCGAAGTTTGAACGCAAAGCACATCTCAACTACGCGCCCATGCCCGGAGGCGCGCAGGCGATTCAAGAACCGTGGCGCATGGCCGCTGGATTTTTGTCGCTTTTGCCAGAGCCTCAATTTACTGAAGGCTTGGCGTGCCTGCAATCTTTGTACGGCGTCAACACGGGTGCGATGCGCCACATGATTGATCTGCACCTGCGCTCGCCACTCACCTCCGGCTGCGGACGGCTCTTTGATGCCGTTGCTGCATTGATCGGCTTGCGCAGTACCGTTCGCTTTGAAGCGCAAGCAGCCATCGAACTCGAAGCGCTCTGCGCGCGGAGTACAGACACGAACGCGTATCCGTTCGAAATTCTTGCGGGCGAGCCGCTGCAAATTTCTACGGTGCCATTGTTCGATGCACTGCTCACCGACCTGCACAAGCATAGCGCTTCCGCCGTCATCAGTCGCCGATTTCATCTGGGTCTCGCGCGTGCATTGGCGGATGCAACCGCATCGATCGCACAGGCGGCGGGCAATCCGCCCATCTGCCTGACCGGCGGCTGCTTCCAAAATGTATTTCTTGCTCATGCACTCGAAAAGGAACTGCGGGAACGCGGCCTGCGCGTCTACACACACTGCTTGGTTCCCGCAGGGGACGGTGGCCTCAGTCTGGGACAGGCTTGGATTGCTGCGCAGGAAATCGCATCTAAAACAGAGGGGAATCCTTGAGCACATTCATCACACTTTCTCAGCGAACAGCCAACCGCACGGCGATGTATTCTCTGTTTTCACTTTTAACCTGCATCAATCTGATGGCATGGTTGTGGGCCTGGCTGGCCTTCCACGCGCAACCCGCGCTGATGGGAACCGCGTTGCTCGCCTGGGTCTTAGGTTTGCGCCATGCGCTCGACGCGGATCACTTGGCCGCCATCGACAATGTGGTTCGCAAACAAGTGCAGCGCGGCGAGCGTCCGCTGGCAACCGGCCTGTTTTTTTCGCTCGGCCACTCCACCATCGTTGTGGCGGCAACGGCAGTGATCGCGCTGCTCACACTCTCCGCACACCGGCATTTGCACGCGCTGCAAACCATCGGCCAAGTGGTGGGAACCAGCATTTCGAGTCTGTTCCTTTTTCTACTGGCTGCCATGAATCTCGGCATTCTGCACAATCTATGGCAACAGGTGTGCCGCCTGCATGCACAGCCAGCTTCGCAAACAATTCAGGGAGAATCTCTGCACTTCGATCTGCCCGGCGGCCCGCTGGCGCGTATTTTTGGCCCGGTCTTGCGCCTCACCAGTAAAAGTTGGCACATGTATTTTGTAGGATTTTTATTTGGACTTGGCTTCGACACTGCGTCCGAGGTTGCACTGCTCGCGCTTTCTGCCGCGCAGATCGCGCACGGCATCGGCTTTACGCAGGTGATGGCGCTGCCCGCGCTTTTTACCGCGGGCATGATGCTGCTCGACACCGCTGACAGCGTGTTGATGACGGAGGCCTACGGCTGGGCCATGACGCAGCCGCTGCGCAAACTCTGGTACAACCTCACCATCACCGCCGCATCCGTGTTAATGGCCTTGCTGATTGGTAGTGTTGAAATTATCGGACTGGTTGGGGAGCGGCTTGGCTTGCGCAATCAACTTTGGAAGGTAATTGCCGCGCTCAACAACAATTTGACACTCTTTGGCATTTGCTCGCTATGCCTGTTTGCGCTTTGCTGGATTGGATCCAGCGTTCTGTTTCGGCGTTATCGCAGCCCGGCAGTTTGAATGGCGCAGAGTATCCAGTGCAAGAAGAGTTGCGGGGCGCAACCGAGAACAATCACCGCTGCCGCCAGCAACAACACCACCACTCGGCTCACAAACGGAATGGGAATTGCACCCGCTCCCACCGCCGGATCTGCAACAAACGCTGGCTTCAATACGCGCAGCGAGTAATACAGCGCCACCGCGCTCATGGCAATTGCCAGCACCACCAGCCAGAATGGAATCGAAGCAATTGGTGCGCGCTGCAACACGGCTGCAAATAAATAAAATTTCCCGAAGAAACCCGCCAGCGGCGGTACACCCGCCAGTGAAAACAGAAAAATTGCCGCGCTACCTGCTAAGAGTGGAGAGCGCTGGCTCAATCCAGCCCAGGCTTCGAGCGTGTCGCCAACACCAGCGTTCTCCAGCACAGCAACTACACCAAAGAAACCCAGTGCTGCGAGCGCATACGTCACTACATAAAAAAGTAGAGCAGGAAGATTCGCCCGTGTCCCAGCCAGGAACGCCAGTAGCATGTAGCCCGCATGCGCCACAGCGGAGTAGGCCAGCAAACGGCGCACGTTGGTCTGCACCGTGGCTGCCAGACTTCCCAGCGCGATCGACAATGCGGCAATCACCGCCAACATCAACGTCCATCCGCGCGCGCTGGTTAGGCCGAGCGTGAAAATCTGAAAGAACAGAAAAAATGCCGCGACCTTCGAGCCAGAGGCGATCAACGCTGCGCTGGATGCGGGCGCAGCCTCATATACATCCGGTGCCCAGAAGTGAAAGGGGGCCGCTGCGATTTTGAATCCCAAGCCCACCACGATCAGCGCAGTCGCCGCAAGCAACAGCGGCTGCAACGGCGCAGCTTGCACGGCTATGGCCACGCTGGCCAAGCGTGTGGAGTTGGCCAATCCATACAGCAGACTAAAGCCAAACAGCAGCATGGCCGAAGAAACGCCACCAAAGAGAAAATACTTCAGCGACGCTTCGGCTGCATGGGCACTGCTCGATGCTCCATCCACATCACGGCGTGCATCGAGTGCCGTCAAAATATAAAGCGGCAGGCTCAGCAACTCCAAGGATAGAAAGATTAACAGTAGATCCTGCGCCGCAACCAGCAGCAGCATACCCACCGTCGCAAACAAAATCAGCAGCACGGACTCGCCCGCATGATGTGCTGTGCGCGCATCCATCCACAGCAGCAACACACATGCGCTCAACACCAGCATGGCAACCTGCACCAGAGCCGTCAACGAATTGGCCGCGAGCATTCCTCCGGCCACGCTGCTCTGCGCTGGCACATGCAGCAGGAGCCACGCAATCGCAGCAACGCAGGCTGCCACGCCCAGCCATGCCGCGCACGCCATCCGCACACGCAGGGCGCAGGCACGCAGCACAGAAAGATCCAGCGCGAGGGCCAACAATGCAAGCACACCCAAAATCACTTCTGGCAACAAAGCGTACAGTGCAGGAATGGCGTGCAAAATCGCGTTCATCGCAGCCCTCCCATGCTCAAGCCTGCGAAGAGCGGCCCGCGCAGCGCCTCATCGATCAGCCGCAGTAGAAATTGCGGATACACACCCACAACAATGCTGGCCGCGATCAACAACCATGCACCGAATCGCTCCGGCAGCGTAATCGCAGGCAGCGGCTCCTGCGCATGTGGTTGCGCATGTGGTTGCGCTTGTGCAGGGATGCAATGATCCTGCTCTGTACCCGTTCCACCTGCGAAGAATGCCTGCTGCATGGCGCGCCAAATATACGCAACACCCACGGCAATGCCTACGCCCGCGCCGATTGCCAGCATTGGGTAAGCGCGCCAAGCGCCCACCAGCACCATCAGTTCCGCAACAAAACCGCTGAAGCCGGGCAGCCCCATGCTGGCCGCTCCGGCAATGGCAAAGGTGACCGCGGCGAATGGAATCGCTTTGTCGAGCCGCAGGGTTTGCAGCGCAGATAACTCGCGCGTGTGGGTGCGGTCATAGACCATGCGCCCGGCGACAGCGAAGAGCAACCCGGCCAGAATTCCATGCGAGAACATCTGCAACACCGCGCCAGAAAGTCCAATCATGTTGAGCGTCATCAACCCCAGCAATACAAAACCCATGTGGCTGATGCTGGAGTAGCCGATAACAAATTTGAAATCTCGCTGCACCAGTGCAGCCACGGCACCATAGACGATGCCTACAACTCCCAACAGCGCAAAGACGCCGCGCCACTCCGCCAACCCCAGAGGAAACAATGTCATGGCCACGCGCAAACATCCATACGCGCCCAGTTTCATCACCACGCCCGCCAACAGCATGGAGGCTGCGGTGGGTGCAGCCACGTGCCCAGTCGGTGCCCACGTGTGCAGCGGCCACAAGCCCGCCAAAACCGCGAAGCCTACAAAGACCAACGGGAAGGCCCACATCTGCATGTGCGCTGGATATGGGTAGCGCGCCAGATCGTCCAAAGTCATGCTGTGCGCGCCGGAGGCGACATATGCGGCCAGCAATCCCAGCAACACCATCGCACTGCCCGCAAAGGAGTAGAGCACCAGCTTCATCGCACCATACTCGCGCCGCGTGGAACCCCAGATGGCAATCAAAAAATACTTGGGAACAATGGCGATCTCATAAAAAACGAAAAGCAGAAATAAATCACGACTTAAAAAGACACCGCAGACCGCGCCAATGAGTAGCAGGTAGAGCGCAAAAAACTCCGGCGCGCGCCGCTCCACATTCCAGGAGAAAAAAACTCCGGCGACGGCAGCCAGGCCAGTCAGCAGCAACAGCGTCAGACTGATGCCGTCCGCCGCCAATGAATACTGAATCCCCAGCATGGGAATCCATGGCCGCAGCGCCACGGTTTGCATCGCTCCCGATGGATGTTGCGCGAGCGCCACCAGCACAATCCCCAGCACGCACGACGCCGCCAGCAACGCCACTGCGCGCGCCCATTGCGAGCATCTGCGCGGCAGCATGAGCGCCACGGCTGCCCCTATCCACGCACTGTAAATCGTCCACGCCAACATAAAAATTTAGTCCGGCCCTTCGTGTAGCTCGACTGCTTACAATTCCTGTGCTGCTAAAAATGCACCGTCTGCACAATGTGCAGCACTGTTGCGTTGAAGATGCCAATCAGCCACTGTGGATACACACCCAAGAGAAAAAGCAGCGCTATGGCGGGCGCAAGCGTCAGCCACTCGCGGAGTGTGAGATCGGGCATCGCGGCCCAGCGTTCATTCAGTGGTCCGGCAAAGACGCGCTGCACCAACCCCAACAAAAAGATTGCCGTCGCCAGCAGGCCCAGCAGTGCAATGGTCGTCGGCCACGGTGCCAGCGGAACCGATCCCTGAAAGATCAGGAACTCACTCACAAACCCATTCAGCCCCGGCAGCCCCATGGAGGCAAAAATTGCAATGCCCATGAGACCCGCGAAGATGGGCATCGACTTGCGCAAGCCTCCAAAGTCTTCCAGAGCGCGCAGACCGCCGCTGCGCTCTTCCAGGAGCGCGACAAACCAAAACAGCGCTGCCGCCGTCAATCCATGATTGAACATTTGTAGCAATACGCCCTGCATCGCCGCCTGCCGCTCCACAACAGGGGCGCTCTGCATTGCGAACGAGGGCAGCACCGCAAAAATTCCCAACAGGCAATAGCCCAAGTGATTGATCGACGAATACGCAAAGATGCGCTTCAGATCGCGCTGCACCAACGCAGCGCAGGCCGGCAAAACAATTGTGGCCACGGCCAGCCAAAGCAGCCACGTGCGCGCTGCCTGCATCTCCGCGCCAAAGATCGGCAGCAAAATCCGCAGGAATCCATAGAGTCCCAGCTTGGACATGGCTCCGGTCAGCACAACGGTCGTGCCCGTGGGTGCTTCCGTGTACGCATCCGGCAGCCAGGTGTGCAGCGGCAGCATGGGAACCTTGACAGCAAAGCCCGCGAGCGCGCCCACAAAGAGTGCGAAC
>JAJZCX010000020.1 GCA_021851625.1 Acidobacteriota bacterium
GTTTGGCGACCATCGCAAGCTGCTGATGCTGCTGCCCGGACCGCCTGCGGAATTGAAGCCTATGTTCACGGAACAGTGTCTGCCACGACTGCGCGGAATTCTTCCAGAGCGGCACATGGCGCATCGCATATTGCGAATGGCCATGCTGCCAGAGTCACAAGTGGATGCGCGCTTGGCTCCGATCTACACGCGTTACACAGATGTAGAGACGACGATTCTGGCCCATGCGGCGGAGATTCAACTGCATCTGCATTGCTCCAAACCTACGCAGGCCGCAGCAGAAGCGCGCGTGAACGAGTTGGCGGGCAAGATTGAAGAGGAGATGGACGATCAGATTTTCTCGGCGCAGAATGAATCGCTGGAGCAGATCGTTCTGTACTCGCTGGAGATGCGCGGCGCGACTTTAGCCGTTGCAGAGAGTTGCACCGGTGGATTGTTGGCCGAGCGATTGACGCGCGTCAGCGGCAGTTCGCGCTCGTTTGTAGGCGGAGCGGTGGTGTACGCGAACGAATTGAAAACGGAGTTCGCCGATGTGCCGGAAGAGATGATCGAAGACCACGGTGCGGTGAGCGCACAGGTGGCCGAAGCACTCGCCGCTGGCATTCGTCGCAAAACGCAAAGCACCTTTGGTGTGGGCATCACGGGCATCGCGGGGCCGATGGGCGGCAGTGAAGAAAAACCTGTGGGCTTGGTTTATGTGGCTCTGGCCGATGGACAGCAGACCGAGGTGATCGAGAAGCGCTTCTCTGGCGACCGCGAGCGCGTCCGCTGGTGGGCCACACAACAGGCGCTGGAGATGCTTCGGCACAAATTGATGTAGCGCATTTTTTCTGTACGGCTGTATTGCTTGCCCCAGCTCCGCGTGACTCGCGTCACGGCACCATTCCGAGTGCTCGATAATCTATAAAGGAAAGAAGGACTTGGATGCGCAGTGCATGGCATCCAAGCAGGGAGATGTTGCGATGCCAATCCACCCAACAACCCAAGCTCACCCGGTAAGCCGGTTTGATGTTTTGCTGGAACGCGCGCGGCAGTTGCCTGCCGTCGATGTTGCTGTGTGCTATCCGTTGACGCGCGTGGCATTGGAGGGTGCGCTGGAGTCCGCTTCCTGCGGATTGATCCGTCCGATTTTGGTCGGGCCACAGGATGCCATTGCGCAACTGGCAAAAACAGAAAATCTCGACATTCGCCAGTGTGAGCGTATCGAAGCCGCCAATGAGGCCGAGGCTGCGAGGACCAGCGTTGCGCTCTGCCGTTCGCGCCGCGCCAGCGCATTGATGAAGGGCAGTCTGCACACGGATGAATTTCTGCGCCCCGTGATGTCAAAAGAGACCGGCCTGCGCACACTGCGCCGCATCAGCCACACCTTCGTGATGGAGACGCCCGCCTACTCGCGCATCCTGCTCATCACGGATGCGGCCATCAACATTCTGCCCAGTTTGGAAGACAAGGTGGACATCGTGCAGAATGCGATTGATCTGGCGCATGTGTTGGGCGTGCCAGAGCCGAAGGTGGCGATTCTCTCCGCGGTGGAGACGGTGCATTCGAGCATTCTCTCCACCATTCATGCGGCAGCGCTGTGCAAGATGGCTGAGCGTGGCCAGATCAAAGGCGGCATTCTCGACGGGCCTCTGGCCTTCGACACCGCCGTCAGTCCAGAGGCGATGCGCATCAAGCATCTCACCTCTTCCGTGGCCGGGCAGGCGGACATTGTGGTGGTGCCGGATTTGGAATCGGGCAACATGCTGGCCAAGCAGCTTGAGTATCTGGGCGGAGCGAGCTTGGCCGGCATCGTTACAGGCGCAGCCGTGCCAATCATTCTTACCAGCCGGGCAGACTCGGCCAAGACGCGCATGACTTCGGCTGCGGTCGCGTCGTTGATGCACGCAGGCGAAGAGTTGATCGTGGCTTGAAACAAGGTTGGTTGCACCCGCAACCGGCAGCGGCATTCATTCGGTGGAGACGAACTGGGAAGCGCGTCTCCACCTTTTTTTTGCTCTGGGAGAGATTCGGATTTTATCGTTTGTCTGGCACACCGAGCATGCGCAGAATCGTCATCGCTGGACACCAGTTGGTCAATGACGATTGCAGCAGGTTCAATCCAACGAATGCGGTGAACCAGTAAAAGTACTGCGCAACCCAGTGGCCCAGCGCCAGAGATGCCAAAATCAAAACGCCTGCCAACAGGCGCACACTGCGTTCAACGTTCATATTCTTCCTCCCTTGCATCTTCCAAGCCGCATTCAACTGCGGCGGAAATCGAAAGCGTGTTGGCATCGTGCGTGCGCTTCTCCACGATGTAGTAGAGCAGCGGCACGGCGATGCAGGACAGCAGCGTAGATGCAACGCCACCCGCCATAAGCGAAATCGCCAGGCCTTGAAAGATCGGGTCCGACAGAATGACACTTGCGCCCAGCACCACTGCGGCGGATGTAAGCAGAATGGGACGCAAGCGCACCGCGCCCGCATCAACCACGGCCTGCTCCAGCGACATGCCTTCGTCGCGTCGCTGGCCGATGAAGTCCACCAGCAAAATGGAATTGCGCACGATGATGCCCGCACCGGCGATGAAGCCGATCATCGATGTTGCAGTGAAAAATGCGCCCATGGCCGCGTGCGCAGGCAAAATGCCGATGAGCGTGAGCGGAATGGGGGCCATGATGATGAGCGGCGCAAGAAACGAGCGGAACCAACCGACCACCAACACGTAGATCAACAATAGTGCTCCCAAAAATGCCAGGCCCAAGTCACGGAAGACTTCAATCGTAATCTGCCATTCTCCGTCCCACTTCATCGAGTAGCGCGCGGTGGATTGCGGCTGCTGTGCGTTGTAACGCGCCAGTGCATAGCCACTACCCACACGTAGTTTGTCCAAGGCGCGATTCATATTCAAAATTGCATAGACGGGACTTTCTTCGCCACCTGCCAAGTCGCCCGTAACGTAGACTACGCGCCGCATATTCTTGCGATAGATGCTGGGCGCAAGCGTGGTCGGCTGGAGCGTGGTCACCTCGGCCAATGAGACTAGGCTGCCGCTGGCGGTGGGCAGTTGGATGCTTTGCAACTGCGCGATGCTAGAGCGGTCGGCGCGTCCGAACTGTACGCGGATCGGCACAGGCTCGCTGGCGGATGGATCGTGCAGCAGTCCAGTATCCGTACCATGCAGTGCGGTCTGTACCGCATCGGTCACCTGCTGCGCAGAGACACCCACAGCGGCGGCCTTGTCCAAATCCACACGCAGATCATATTGCTGTTGCGGATCCTCGACGTACCAATTCACGTCCACCACGCCGTGAGTTTGTTGAAAGATTTTCTTCACTTGCTGCGCCACGGCAATCTGTCCGTTCAAGTCTGGCCCGTAGATTTCCGCAACCATGGTTTGCAGTACCGGCGGACCGGGTGGAACCTCGCTGACCTCCACGCGTGCGCCAAACGGCGCGGCGATGCGATCCAGTTCTGGCCGCAGACGGCGCGCAATGGCATGGCTCTGCGCACTGCGCTTGTCCTTCGGCAGCAAGTTCACTTGGATATCCGCCTGGTTCGGCTGCTGGCGCAGAAAGTAATGCCGCACCAATCCATTGAAGTTGTATGGGCCGGAGGTACCAGCATAAATCTGATAGTTGACGATCTCCGGCTGCTGCGCCAGATACGCGCCCATCGCCTGCGCCAGGCGCGTGGTCTGCTCCAGCGTGTTGCCGTCCGGCATGTTGATGACGATCTGGAATTCGCTCTTGTTGTCAAAGGGGAGCATCTTGACACGCACAAGCTTGAACGGAACCAAAGCAAACGCCAAGAGAAGCAACACCGCCACTGCGGCCATAAACAGATTGCGCGCACTTGCACGCTCGATGAGCGGCAGCATGACACGGTGATAGGCGCGCGTCAGGCGAGACTCAGATTCATTGTGCGCCGGGTGCGGGGCGTGTGCAGTGTGGCCAAGCAGTCGCAGCGATGCCCAAGGCGCGATGACAAAAGCCACCACCAGCGAGAGCAGCATGGCCGCCGAAGCACCCACTGGAATTGGGCGCATGTATGGCCCCATCAACCCGCGCACGAAGGCCATAGGCAGAATCGAAGCCACCACGGCGAATGTGGCCAGAATGGTGGGGTTGCCCACTTCGCCGACAGCCTCGGCAGCCACCTCGGCCAGATTGCGCCCCTTGCAGGACGGCAGCCGATAATGGCGCACGATGTTCTCCACCACCACGATGGCATCATCCACAAGAATGCCAATGCTGAAGATGAGCGCGAAGAGCGTAACGCGATTGAGCGTGTAACCGTAGAAGTAAAAGATAGCCAACGTAAAAGCCAGCGTGACGGGAATCGCCAACAGCACCACGCCGGACTCACGCCAACCCAACGTAAAGGCAATCAGCAGCGTGACGGAAATAATGGCTAGCAGCAAGTGCTCCAACAGCTCGTTGGATTTTTCCTTGGCTGTCTCACCGTAGTTGCGCGTAGTCGTCACCTGCAAATCATCTGGGAGCAGACTGCCGCGCAATTGTTGCACGCGCTCCAGCACATGGGTGGAGACGATGGTCGCATTGGTTCCCTTCCGCTTGGCCACGGTCAAGGTGACCGCTGGAAAATCCACTCCTGGCTGCACATCGTGGCTGGTGATTTTTCCTGCTCCCCTCCCATTGCCAAAGATCACATAGTTGTTTGGCTCCGCAGCGCCGTCGGTGATTGCTTGTGCAACGTCGCGCAGGTAAACTGGATGCCCGTTCTTGAGCGCAACCACCACCTGCTGCAGGTCGCTATCCTTTTGTAAAAAGCGGCCCGCATCCACAAGATATTCGTGATTCTCCTGGGAGAACGAACCGGCCTGCACGCGCGCGTTGGCAGCCTGCAAACTGCCGACAATCTGCGCCGGCGTCAAACCATAGGCAGCCAGTCGTTGCGCGTCGAGTACCACGCGCACAGTGCGCGGCTCCCCACCGATGATGTTCACCTCCGAAACGTTGTCGGTCTGCTTAATTTGATTTTTCAACTCTGCGGCGATCTGACGCAATTGATAAGCGTCATAATTTTTCCCCCACAACGTAAGTGCGAGAATGGGCACGTCGTCAATCGAGCGCGCCTGAATAACCGGCTGGGAGGCCCCTTGTGGCAGCAGGTTGAGATTCGCGTAGAGCTTGTTGTAGGTCTGAACAATCGCATTCTCCTGGCTGGAGCCAACCAGAAAGCGCACGATGATGAGGCTCGCTCCGGGACGCGAAATCGAGTAGACATATTCCACGCCGGAAATCTGGCGCAACAATCTCTCCATGGGAATACTGACGCGCTGCTCCACCTCCGCTGGCGATGCACCGGGCATGGAAACCATCACGTCCAACATGGGAACGACGATTTGCGGCTCTTCTTCGCGCGGCGTCATCACCACGGCGACCACACCGACAAACAACGCGAAGAGAATCAGCAGCGGCGTCAGCTTCGATTCGATCGATGCCTGCGCGATGCGCCCTGCCAAGCCGAGTTTTTTATGCACCGCAAGGTGCTCGGCTTTTTGCGCAGTCGAATCTACGGATCTATTTTTTTCTAGATTCATGGCTGCACCTCGACACGTTTTCCATCCAAGCCCCTACCTTGCGACGCGACAACAATCGTCTCGCCGGGACTCAAGCCAGCCAGCACGGCAATCTTGTCGCCCATCGCCTGACCGAGCGTAACGTAGCGCAATTGTGCAATGCCATCTGTGCCGATCACATACAGACCGGTCAGATTGCCCTCGTGCAGAATCGCGGATTCTGGAATCAAAATTCCATCTTTACTGCCACGCGAAAACTCCGCGCTGCCGTACAAACCGCTGCGCAGCATTGACAATTGCGGCAGGCTAATTTTCACAGTGAAACTGCGGCTGGCTGCGTCTGCGGCAGGGTAGATTCGCACGACTCGACCTTGCGCAGTTTTTGTTGCGCCATCAATGCGTACAGGAACCAACGCACCCACTCGGAGCCAGGCAAGGTCACTCTCATCCACATTCACCTCCAAGTGCAACGGGCCTGTACTCTCCAACGTGAAGAGTGGAGCACCCGGAGCCGCCATGGCGCCGGGATCGACAAAACGCCGCGTGATGACGCCAGCGAAGGGAGCGCGAACGTCGGCGTAGGCAACGGTGGTCTGTGCCTGCGCAACTGCAGCATTGGCCTGTGCAGCATTGGCCTGCGCAGCTTCCAATTGCGCCTGCGCCACCTGCAAGTGCTGGCGCACTTCGTCGTACTCCTGCGCACTGACGGATTTTCTTGCCCGCAGCAATTCGTAGCGTTGCAGCGTGGATGCGGCCAAGGATTGCGCACTCTGCGCGACGTTCATTTGCTGTTGTGCGGCGTGTGCCCCGGCCTGCGCCTGCCGCAAAGCCTCTTGCGCCTGCGCTGCGTCGATGCGCGCCAATAGCTGCCCGGCACGCACCACGCTGCCTTCGATTACCGGGATCGACTCCACCGTGCCCATCATGCGCGGTGCAATCTGCGCAGTGTTTTCCGGCTGCACCGTCCCAGAGACCATAAAGATATTTGGAACTGGCTCGGTGCGCACCAGCGACAGCGCCACACCGCGGACCACCGCTGGCGCGGAAGATGCTCCGTTGTTCTGCGACGAGCATCCGACGACCAGCGCGCCGACGAACACCGACATGCCAACCATTGCGAACGAAGCGATTGTTCGTTTCCCTGCGTGCTGTTTCATTGCGTCACCACCGAAGATTGCGGACTTAAGTCGCCCATCGCACGCAGCAGTGCAGCGTGGCTGAGAATTGTGTTGTAGACAGACTGCCAATACTCCGTCTGACTAGAGCGCGCGGCGTCTTCAGCGCGCAGCAGATCGGTCATCGTCGTCAGCCCGGCATCGTAGCGGTCGTGCGTGATACGCAAGCTCTCCTGCGACTGCGCGATGGCTGCACGGGCCACGTCGAGCATCTGGCGCGCAGCATCCTGTTCATAATATGCACGTCGCACTTGCAAACGAACCCCATTCTGCACGCTCTGCATCTGCGCCTGCGCCTGACTCAAACGCGCCTTGGCATTGGCGAGCGCAGCATATTGGCTACGGCTGAAAATATCCACGCGTAACTCCGCGCCAGTCATCCAATTTGTGCTGCCGCCTTGGGTCAGGTTGGGATTGTCGGCCTCGTATGATCCGTAAAGATTCAGGTGAGGCCCAAATGCCGATCGCGCACTGCGCAGACCGCTGCGTTGCGCGTCCAACTGCGCTGCTGCGGCTTGCAAGTTGGCGCGCTGCTGCACGGCACGAACCTCATCCTGTTCCAGCCCGTCCGCGGGAAGCGTCTGCTCTGCGAGCGTTTCGGCGGGCTGCTGTCCCGGCGTCAATTGGACGCCAAGAGCTGTTTCCATTTGCGCGCGTGCAATTTGTACTTCACTTTGCGCGCGAATCATTTCCTGCTGGCGCATCTCTAAATTCACATGCGCAGCCAGCGCGTCGGCATCGACAGCCGTGCCCGCCGCCACACGCGCTTCACTGCTCTGCACCAGCGCCTGCGCCGTTGCCTCAGCTTGCTGCGCCATCTCGGATTGTTTTTTCGCCAGTAGCCATCCGTAATATGCGTTGAGCACCTGCAGAATCAAATCCTGATCTGCCTCGGTAATCGCCTTCTGTGCAGCGACAGCCATGGAGCGCGCCTGATGCAAACGCGCGACGCTGCCGAAGGAATCAAAAACATTCCACTGCCCGTCCGCGCGACTCATAAAATTCCCCACCGCGCCGGGGGAGTTCAGCGCATTGAGCGCAAAGTCCGCCGTGGTGAATCGCCCCTGACGCAGGCGTGTTCCAAACGCGTAGACGGGATCGTCGCCGACGGTCGCATTTTCTGTGAAGGTGATCTGCGGTAGAAAAGCCGACTCCGCCTGCGCTGTGCCTGTGCGTGTCTGTGCGGCTCCGGCCTGCGCGGCTTGCAGATCAGGATTCTGCCGCAACGCAATCGCCACGGCATCAGCGGCTGTGAGTGTGCCCTGTTCCGCATTCTGCTGTATGGGCTGCGGTGGCTCCGCCTGCAACTGCGTCTGCGCATGCAGCCAGGCAGTTGCAAGCAAGAGCGAAAACACCATTCCCGCGCGGATGAAAGTCTGTCGCATGGTCTGTATCGTCCCAAATGCGGCGTGTGAAAAGCGCCTGCACTGGTACAAATGCAAGCGGGACGATGTTTGTTACAAATCGAGTGCGACGGTTGGCAATATGGGGTCGGCGCGCGCCGATGCTTGGCAACGGCATTTACAATGAGAGGGTTCCGCGGGCCTGTAGCTCAACGGTTAGAGCAGAGGACTCATAATCCTTTGGTTGGGGGTTCAAATCCCTCCAGGCCCACCACATCCCACAAAATAAGCTCCGCGGTTCCGCTGAGCAGGGATAGCGAGTCTTGGCTCCTCGCAGAGAACTCTACCCAAGATCGAGAATCCATAACCATGCCCAGTTTCTCTCATCCATTGGTAGCTGGAGTTTCCCGGTTTTGGTTTTGCTTTGAGGTTGCAATCTCATCGCAGTTGTAGTCGCGGCTGTGAGCATGGGGAAGGCGCACCTTGCTTTCCACACCGGCACAGCCTGTTCGCCGCCGCGTGGTCAAGCCCCGTCTCCGCATCGTACAGATAGCCCGTCATCGCCAAAGTAGTCACGCTCTGCTCCGCACACAACCTACCTTCCCCGTGTCGAAATAAAGGAGTCATTCTGAACGAAGTGAAGAATCCAGAGAATACACACTGAAAATATGCGGCTGAGATTCTCTGGATTCTTTCCTTCGCCCGCGCTCAGGACAGGCTCCGTTTCACTCCTCAGAATGACTCTTGTGCTGGTGCGTAGATTTTTTGCATGACCCAAGCGTGACGATTTCCTTCCCACTCAAGCCAACTACTGGCTTGAATGGGGCACCCAGCAAGGGCATCAATGGTGTACATCGGGACCAAGATCGATTCCTTCTCGTCGATTCGATGCATGCTCCGCAGCATTTTGATCTGCTCCCGCCTGTGGAGGCCTTAGGGAACGGATCATCACGAAGTAATTGATTGTCGTAAACAGTGCTGTCCACACAAGGTTTGCGAATATCTGGGCCAACGTTTGGATCCAGCTTGATGGGAAGCCACCGCCGATAATTCCGATCCAATCGAGCAGCATCAACGAGCTGAAGGCAATCGGTGCGATGAAAATTAGTCTCCGTCTGAAGACTCTTCGCATTCCAGATTCTGAGCGGTCAGCTATACTCGGTACGACATCTGTGATCTCCCTGCCCCATTTATCAACACGGGCACCACAAGCCGGGCATATCCAACCGCCCCACATCCATTCACGCATGGATCGTGGCTTGCGTAGCCCTGGAAGTGGTGCGTTACAGCATGGACAAGAAACTACATGCAAGTTGATGCCCCAGTTATTCCTAGTCCTAGTTCCATAAATCACAAGCAAACAGCCAAGGACTAATATGCTGATGAGTAACATCAAGAAAATTATCATCGAACTTATCCTATGTATTGACTGCTAATACGCTCTAAAGCTTAAGCAGATCAACGAAGCAGCAGAGCCGTAGAGCACTCCACTAGTCGCGCCAATAGTAGAATCGACAAAGCCTCCAAGAAACGCGCCGGCGACGCCACCTACAGGCGTGCCAAGTAAGCTACCTGTAACCCCTCCCGATATGGCTCCAAAGGTTGCTCCCTTGACTGCCCCCTCTAACATCCAGTTCTTGACGTTGTCGGCAGGTGAGCTTCCACATAAATACCATTTAGCTAATTTCGTGGGCGTTTTCTTTGGGGCACCGGCACCGGTGCCACCCCCGCCACCCCCGCCTGCGGAACCGCCGCCGGAGATCATGGGGGGCTGAACGCCCGCCGTGGGTGAAGGGTTAGGATACAGCATGGAATTAAGTCATCGTATTTTTATGTTTTGATACCTGCAATAAACGTATTCCAGAAAGAACTGCAGCGACACATATCACAAAAACAGAAATTGGACGATTAAACGTGGAGAATGCCACGGTGTATCCAAGATTGTGTATATTATCGGCAATAAACATTACAAAGAATATACCGCTAAAGACGATTATGCACTTCTCAATCAGGTAAGAGGTCTTACGGACTCCAGCTGCAAATATAATGAGACAGAATATACCGCCTAGAATGTTTATACCTGCAAAGTGTGAAGAGCGCACAAACTGAGTTGCCTGGTTACTAGATTTCAGCGGATAGCAAACATTTAATGCGTTAAAAATGTACAAACAAAATACGATTAGATATGCTCGACTTGTCTTAAATATTTGCATAACTATTTGCGGCCTTGGATGCTTAATATCCGTTTGCGACAGAACATGATGCATTTGCTGCAGCCGAAGTCGGAATCTCAACGACACCAGCATATAACAAGCCGATTGCACCAAGTTCAGGAGCTATTATCTTCTGAATTGAAAGAATTGCGGCTCCATTCCCAACGGAAAGAGCTGATAGCTGAGGAGAGCTGGCATACACATCAAATGCAATTTCACAAGCTAGGAAACCAAAATATGATCTTTGCACCGACTTTGGCTGAGCTTTAGGCCCAATGGTTGCATACCCCCCGCCACCCCCGCCTGCGGAACCGCTGCCGGAGATCATGGGTGGCTGAACGCCCGTCGTGGGAGCAGGGTTGGCATACATCATGGTTTCATATGTCCCATACACATCAGTTTGCATTACAAATACACCATTAATCATCGTCATATTACTGTTCGACCCGCCAAATGTTATGAAGTACGTCACCCCATAATAAGACGGCTGAATCCCCAATGTGGCTGGCAGAGGAGACGCGCAGGCAGCACTGTAGCCCGTGCAGCCGGGTGGAGGTGGAAGATCCGTTGGAGGTGCGCAGCCATTCGGCCCACACGGGATTGGATTACAATTCGCATCAATCCAGGGAGGACACCCGTTCTCGCCGCTGCCGGT
>JAJZCX010000021.1 GCA_021851625.1 Acidobacteriota bacterium
ATTGCTCTGGATGACATTGCCGGGGATATGAAGCTCGACCTGCGCCGCAATGCCGAAGCTGTGCAGGCCATTCGCAAATCGGTGATTGAAGCCAAGATTGCTCTTTCCACGCAGCCGCAAACTGCGATCAATGTGCAGTTGCCCGGCGGCCAACACTATCAGCGCGCAATCACACGCGAGCAGTTGGAGCAGTTGATCGAGCCGGTGCTGGCGCGCACGCTGGCTCCATGTCGTCAAGCGATGCAGGATGCGGGCATCACGTCTGCACAGATTGATGAAGTGGTGCTCGTTGGCGGCTCCACGCGCATTCCGCGGGTGCGCGCGCTGGTGGAGCAGATATTCGACCTGCCCGCGCGCGGCAAACAACCACACACGGAGCTGAATCCCGATGAAGTGGTTGCGCTGGGCGCAGCCGTGCAGGCAAAGATTCTCTCTGGTGGTTCGGCGGCCACGCAAGACATGCTGCTGCTCGATGTCACACCTCTGTCGCTGGGCATCGAGGCATTGGGCGGTGTGGTCGCGCGCATCATTCAGCGTAACTCCACCATCCCCGCTTCGGCCACGGAGCACTTCACCACTGGCGTGGATGGCCAGACCAACGTGGCAATTCACGTGGTGCAGGGTGAGCGCGAACTGGCCAAGGATTGCCGTTCCCTCGCGCGCTTTGATCTAAAAGGCATTCCGCCGATGACAGCCGGACTGCCGCGCATCGAGGTGAAATTTCTCATCGACGCCAACGGCATTTTGCACGTCTCCGCATTGGAGCAGCGCAGCGGCAAGCAGTCTGAGGTGGAAGTGAAGCCAACCTATGGTCTGACGGACGAGCAGGTGGAGACGATGATCCTGGACTCCTTCGATCACGCCGAAGAGGATTTCCGCGAGCGGCAATTAGTGGAGGCACGCAATGAGGCGGAAACCATTCTGACGCTGGTTGACAAGGCTCCTATCCATCCGGCATGGAAGCTGCTCGAACCCGAAGAGTATCTGCGCATTGCACACGCCAAATCCGCGCTGGTGGATGCTTGCAAGCAGCAGGATTACAAAACAATTCGCAGCGCGATTGAGTTGCTCGACAAAGCCACGCGCCATTTTGCAGAACTGCAAATGGAGAGTGCCGTTTCGTCGGCCATACAAGGCAAGTCCATGCAGACGGCGGATGCAAGCCTGGGCCGCGCGCCCACCGCGCCGCACCCGTTTGCACCGGCGGAGATTACCAGCAACAAGTAAAACAGGAATGATGGAAGCGAAGATCAAGACCATGACAAATCCAGAAGCACAGAGCGCAACGCAACCCGCCATTGACCTGAGCCAGCCTCCGGCAAAGGACATGGTGCGCGTCACGTTTCTTCCCGAAGGCCGCACAGTGGAGTTCCCGTTCGGCACGCTGCCGTACGAACACCACGGTAAACCGATGTCGTTTCTCGATGTGGCGGAAAATTACGATATCTTTCTCGATCACGCCTGCGGCGGATCCTGCGCCTGCACAACTTGTCACCTGTGGATCAAGGAAGGCGAACAATGCCTGAGCGAGGCTGATGACGACGAACTTGATCGCATGGAGACTGCTGCCGATGTGCAGTTGAACTCGCGCCTCGGTTGTCAGGCCGTCATCACCAAGCCGGGAAGTTATGTTGTTGAAATTCCCAAGTGGAATCGCAACTACGTCAGTGAAGGCAAACCGCTCGCGTTGAGCGAGACCAAGTAGGAGAGACGCGCGTATGCCCAAAGAAATTGCGTGGACAGATTTCGAAGAGATTGGCATTCAGTTACAGGAAAAGTATCCTGACACCGACCCACTTACTGTGCGCTTTACGGATTTGCATCGCATGGTGACAGAGTTGTCCGGCTTTGCCGACGATGCGCAGAAGTCGAATGAGTCCAAGCTGGAGGCCATCCAAATGGCGTGGTATGAAGAGTGGAAAGATGCGCAGTAAAAAATTGATTGGAATGGAATAGATCAAAATATGGATCGCATCATTGACGGAGTTTTGAAGTTTCAGCGCGATGTTTACCCCAGCCAGAAGGCGCTCTTCCAAGAGCTTTCGATTGCGCAGCGTCCGCAGGCGCTCTTCATCGGCTGCTCGGATTCCCGCGTGGTGCCGGAACTTTTTATGCAGCAGGGGCCGGGCGATCTCTTCGTGGTGCGCAACGCTGGCAACATTGTTCCACCCTTTGCTGTTGCGCCGGGCGGTGTCTCGGCCAGCATCGAATACGCAGTTTCCGTTCTCGGCGTGCCAGACATCATCATCTGCGGCCACTCCAGTTGCGGCGCAATGACGGCGATTTTGCGGGGTAGTGAACAGTTGGAATCTCTGCCTGCCGTGGCGCGCTGGTTGCATTTTTCTGATGCTGCGCGGCAGATCGTCGCCAAACGGAACGCACACGACAGCGATGAGAAGAAATTAAACTCATTGATTCAGGAAAATGTTCTCGCGCAGTTGGAGCATCTGCTGACGCATCCCGCTGTTGCCGCCGCCGTCAAGGCCAAGGAAGTTCGCCTGCATGGCTGGGTCTTCGACATTCCCACCGCGGGCGTGCTCAGCTATGACGCGCAAACGGAGTCTTTCATTCCACTGGCGCAGGCCGCCTTCAGCGAGGCGAAGGCGTAGCGCTCATTTCCATCCAAAGGCTCCGCGGAAGAGTTCAATCTGCGGAGCCGCATCGCCCTCGCAATACACACTGACCACATCAAAACGCACGGGGATTTTTTCCGGCTCGTCGAGCAGGCGCAGATACTCGCGCGCCATGCGGCGCAACATGGTGCGCTTGTCCGCGTCCACGGCGGCCTCGGCGGGTTCGACGGCGTGTGAGGTGCGCGTTTTGACCTCAATAAAACAGAGCCAGTCATTCTCCCACGCAATCAAATCCATGTCCCCGCGCAGCCGCGCACTGCGCCAACGTCGGGCGACCACCGTGTATCCCAAACGTCGTAGATGGAAGTAAGCGATCCGCTCGCCGAGCACGCCTGTGGCCAGATGCGGCGCTGTTGGCTGCGTGCGCCCCAACCGCGTCGCTAGACGATCGAGTGTATGCAGGCTCTGTTCGAATAGCCGCAAACGCAGTCGCGCAATGGAAGAGAGGCTCATGGTGCGATGGCGCAACTATAGCAAGCGAATGCGGCTGTGCAAAGAAAAAACGGAGCCGGAATCTCCGGCCCCGCTGTGTTTGCATATCGCTCTAGAAAAATTATCCGCGTGCTGCGATCGAGATGCACTCTTCCAGAATGTCGAGTGAGATGTCGGCCTCTTCCTGGCGCACGGTCAGCGGCGGGGACATGCGCAGTGAAGTCTCGCCGCATCCCAGCACCATCAGTCCACGTTCAAAGGCCAGTTCCTCAATGCGATTGCGCATTGCCACGGCTGGCTCGCGTGTCGCTTGATCTTGGACGACCTCCATGGCCAGCATCAGACCGCGACCGCGCACTTCACCCACGTTGGGGAAGCGTGTGGGCCAGCTTTGCATCCGCTCCATCATGGTCGCTCCCACCTTGGCCGCGTTGGCCATGCCTTCGCGCTCGATGATGTCCAGCGTAGCCATGGCCGCAGCGATCGCCACCGGATTGCCGCCGTAGGTGGATGCGTGTGAGCCGGGCTTCCAGTCCATGATCTCGGCGCGCGTCATGCAAACGCTCAGCGGCATGCCACTGGCAATGCCCTTGGCGATGCAGACGATGTCCGGCTCCACGCCGGAGTGTTCAATGGCCCACCACTTGCCCGTGCGGCCCACGCCGGATTGCACCTCATCGGAGACCAGCAGAATGCCGTGCTTGTCGCAGATGCGGCGTAGTTCCTGCAAAAAGATGTTGGGCGCAACGATGTAGCCGCCCTCGCCCTGGATCGGCTCAACAAAGATGGCCGCAACTTCTTCCGGTGCCAGCGTTGCCTTGAAGAGAACATTTTCGATGTAGCGTGCGCAGCCCAGTGCAAAGGCCTCCTGCTCCTGCGCGCCGCCAGTGCAGCCGCGATAGGTGTAGGGGTAGCGCACATGCGTCACGCCGGGTACGAGCGGAGAGAACCTGCGCCGCTGCTGCGTCTTCGATCCTGTCAGCGAAAGCGCGCCCATGGTGCGGCCATGAAAGGCGCCAAAGAAGGAGATCACCTGCTGGCGTCCGGTGTGGTAGCGTGCGATCTTCAACGCGCACTCCACAGCCTCTGAGCCGGAGTTGCCGTAATAAAACTTGTGCGGGCCGCGCATGGGCGCAATCGCGCTCAGACGCTCGGCCAGTTGCATCATGTGCTCGTAATAAAAATCCGAGCCGGAGACGTGCAGCAATTCCGCCGCCTGCTTTTGAATCGCGGCGACCACCTCAGGATGGCAATGCCCCGTGGAGTTGACGGCGATGCCAGCGGCGAAGTCGAGAAACTCGTTGCCATCCACGTCCGTGATGCGCACGCCGCGTCCGCTCTTGGCCACCAGCGGATAGGAGCGCGTGTAGCTCGGCGTCACCCACTTGTGATCAGACTCCACTGCGGCCTTGGCCTTGGGGCCGGGCAATGGGCCGTGGAGTTTGGGGCCAAACTTCGCGTAGTTGGCTGTCTTTGTATATGCGCCGAGTTCGTTCGTCTGCATGGTGTCCTGCATGGTTCAACCTCACAATGTTTTTTGGCTGCGGCTGTGTGCACCCTTCCGCTGGCACGAAAACAAAGGCTGGCAGGGATGGGCGGAAAAATTCCTAAGCAGAAAAAGGCAGTGCGCAGCTAATCACAGCCGTAGAGGCTGGGCCGCGTACGCGCTGGAAGCACGCGCAGATGCTTGCGCGGGCACATGCGCCAAACGCGCTCTGTGCGCCACTGGCGGCTGTCGGATGTCCAATGCGCGGACGGGACTTGCATGTACTCAGTATAGCCGTTTGCATTAGTTTCTGTGCAAACACGTCTGCGCACACGGCAAAGGCACAGGCCGCGCCGCATACAATGGAGGTAAGTTGTCTATGTCTTCCAGCCAGCGCTCCGCTCCGCAGTGGCAGATTCTCAGTGCATTTTGCAGCGTCTACATTTTTTGGAGCGCGACCTACGCCGCATCGCGCATCGGTGTTCAGTATGTGCCCGCGCCGCTGTTGGCCGGTGTGCGCCTGGTGTTGGGCGGATGCCTGATGCTCAGCTTTTGCGCACTGCGCGGCAAAAAAATCCTTGGCTCTGCTCGCGAAATGCGTCGGCTGCTGTTGTTGGGAGCGCTACTCCTCTTTGGCGGCAACGTTGGATTGGTCTGGGCCGAGTACTATCTGCCCAGCGGATTTGCCGCGCTGTTAGTGGCCGTCGTTCCCATCTATGTCGCCATCGTGGAGTGGCTGCTTCCCAGTGGAGAACGCCTGCGTGTGCGCGGCCAAGTGGGATTGGTGCTGGGTTTTTTGGGATTGGCCATTCTCGTCTGGCCCAGCCTGCATCACGGTCTGCGCGGCGACGCGCGTCAGGTACTCGCCATCGTCGTGCTGTTGTTGGGAGCGCTTTCCTTCACCTGCGGATCGGTGCTGGCCCGGCGCAGTCCACTTTCGTTGCATCCGCTGGTCTGCGCGGGTTGGGAGATGTTGGTGGCCAGCGCATGCGATCTTTCGCTAGGCACCGCGCTACGCCAGTGGCGCGTCGCGCAATGGAACCACACTTCCATCGCTGCAGTGGGGTATCTGTTGCTCTTCGGTTCGCTGGCTGGCTTCTCTGCGTATGTGTGGCTACTGGCACATGTGCCTGTGGCCAAGGTGGCCACCTACGCCTACGTCAACCCCGCCGTGGCTGTGTTGATCGGAGCCATTTTTCTGGGAGAACGCTTGCAGCCCAATGAGTATGCAGGCATGGCCGTCACGTTGCTAGCCGTTTTTCTGGTCACGTCGTCGAGTATGCGCAGCGGACGCCCCGCTGCGGAAGTGGAGTGCATCGCGGTGGAGGCCGAGGCCTAGTCGCACGCCAGCGTATTTTCTACACAATTATTTCCTGCGCCAGCGCACGCCGTCCTTGCCGTCTTCAATCAAAATGCCTTTGGCCGCCAGATCCTGGCGCAGCACATCGGCGCGGGCAAAGTTGCGCGCTGCTCGCGCAGCGTTGCGCTCAGCGACCATCGTGTCGATCTCGGCATCGCTGAGAGCGTAGCTAGCCAGAGCTGCTGTGGCCGCAGCATCCAGCCTGCCTTCGCGCTCGGCCCATTCCATGGCGAAGCGCGCGGCCTCGGCGTCGTGGTCTTCCAGCACACTGAACACGGCATCAAACTGCGCCAGCACGGCGAGCATGGGCTGCACATCGCCGCTGCGCAGTTCGTTGTGATCGGCGGCAGTGTTGGCCGCGCGCACCAGTTCAAAGATGGCCGCGCGCGCCTCTGCCGTGTTCAAGTCATCTTCCATGGCTGCGATAAAGTTTTTCCCCGCCGTCTCCGTAGCCGCAGTCAAGGCGGCGTTGCTGCCCTCTGCGAATCCGCCTGCACGCAGTCGTTGCGCAAAGGTGCGCAGTCGCTCCACGGCCTGCGTGGATTCGGTGAGTCCGTCAAAAGTGAAATTCAATTGGTTGCGATAAGGAACCGAGGCTAGTAGAAATCGAATCGCAGAAGATTTATAGCCGCGCAGCAGCAGATCGCGCAGCGTAAAAAAATTGCCGAGCGACTTCGACATTTTCTTGCCTTCGACCAGCAAAAAGCGCACGTGCATCCAATGCCGCGCAAAGGTCTTGCCCGTGGCCGACTCCGACTGCGCGATTTCATTTTCGTGATGCGGAAACATCAGGTCTTCGCCGCCCGCGTGCAGATCGAAGCTCTCGCCCAAGTAGCGCATGGCCATGGCCGAGCACTCGATGTGCCAGCCGGGACGACCCGCGCCAATGCTCGCCTCCCACTTTTGTTCGCCTGCGCGTGCAGCCTTCCACAGCGCAAAGTCGCGCGCGCTGTCTTTGTCGTATTCGTCCACGTCCACGCGCGCGCCATCTTCCATGCCGCTCAAATCTTTTTTGGAGAGCTTGCCGTAGCCGGGAAAACTGGCGATGCGGAAATAGTAGGAGCCGTCTTCGCCGCGATAGGCCGCTCCGCGCTGAACCAACGTTTCGATCAACGCGACCATCTCTGGAATATGATCCGTCGCGCGCACCAGCATCTCCGGCTGCTCAATGCGCAGCGTGTGCAGATCCTCTTGAAATGCGCGCTCGAACTTCGGCGTGTAGTCGTGGATGGAGACGCCAGCAGCCGTCGCGTTGCGAATGATCTTGTCGTCCACGTCGGTAATGTTCATCACGTGGCGCAGGGGCACGTTTTGCAAGCGCAAAAAACGGCGCAGAATGTCCACGTGTACAAAGGTGCGGAAGTTGCCGATGTGGCCGTAGTCGTAGACGGTCGGCCCGCAGGCGTAGATGCCGAGCGGCTGGCCGTCGCGTGGCGTGAGCGGCTCCAGTTGGCCGCTGAGAGTGTTGTAAAGGTGCAAAGGCATACGAAGTTTTTATTGTACGAGGTTGCGCAACGGACTGCGTACGGATGGGACAGAACAGCCGCAGATCCCTCTGGATTCTTCACTCCGCTCCGCTGCGTTCAGAATGACTCTTCGTGGGTTGAGAATCATTGCACAACACTCACTTTGTCATTCCGAGCGAGCGCAGCGAGTCGAGGAATCTGCGGGTGCATTGTGCGTGGCGTGGCGAGGAAGCCACGCAGACATTGTGTCTTTATCCCAGCTTGAGCGAAGGCGCGGCGTTCAGCGCAGCGCTGGCAAACTCGCCTGCGGCGAAGCGTGGCCAGGCAGCAGCGGCGATCATGGCGGCGTTGTCGGTGGAGAGCGCGATGGATGGGAAGGCCAGCGGCAGCGCGCGCTGGGCAGCCTCCTGTGTGAACCGGCGGCGCAGTTCGCGGTTGGCGGCCACGCCGCCAGAGACGATCAGGCTGCGTGCGTGGAAGGTCTCCGCCGCAGCCAGTGTCTTGCGCAGCAGATCATCGATGACCGCGCGTTGAAAGGATGCAATGAGTCCCAGAGTCTCTGCGTCGCAGAGTGGCAGCGCGTCTTGAGCGTTTGGATTTTCCATCGCTGCCAGTGCCGCGCGCCGCGCTTCGATCCGCTCGCGCATCGCGTGCGTCTCCACGTAGCGCAGCACCGCCGTCTTCAATCCACTGAAGGAAAACAAAAAGCGCGGACTGGTCTCTGTGGAGGCGCGGTAAGGTTTTTGCTTGATGTTGATCGGGCCAAAGGCAACCGCATGCGCGTCGCCATGCGCGGCCAGCGCGTCAATCCACGGCCCGCCGGGATAGCCCAGCCCCAGAAGCTTGGCCACTTTGTCGAAGGCTTCGCCCGCCGCGTCATCCAGCGTTTTGCCCACGTTGCGATAACTCCACAGGCCCGCGCGTTCTTCGGCGAGATACAAATGCGTGTGCCCGCCGGAGACAACCAGCGCCAGCAGCGGCGCTGCGATTCCATCGTGCAACTGCGCGCGCGTCTCCAACAATACCGCGTGGATGTGGCCCTCCAAATGATTGATGGCGATCAGTGGCTTGTTCAACGCGAAGGCCAACCCCTTGGCGTAGAGAATGCCCACCAGCAGCGCGCCCGCCAAGCCAGGGCCTTCGGTCACGGCGATGGCGTCAATCGCGTCCAGCGTGACGCCAGCCTGCTCCAGCGCCGCGCGCACCACAGGAACGATGTTCTGCAAATGCTCACGCGAGGCCAACTCCGGCACCACGCCGCCGTAACGCGCATGGGTGCGGATTTGCGAGGCCACCACATTCGATAGCACGCGCTCTCCGCGCTCCACCACCGCGGCAGAGGTTTCGTCGCACGAGCTTTCAATGCCCAAAATCAGCCCTGTTGTTTGCGCGGCCTGCATGTCACCATAGTATCGGGAGCGGCGGCATCAGGAACGGCGGGGAATATGGCGCGCACAATCTCCATTCCGGCAGCAGAGCGGCAGGCAGCCGCGGCGACCATCGTGCGCACGCTGCGGTCGGCGGGCTTTGCCGCGTATTTTGCCGGCGGCTGCGTGCGCGATTTGCTGCTGGGCAGCGAGCCGACAGACTTCGATGTAGCCACCAGCGCTCCGCCGCAGACGGTGCTGCAACTCTTTCCGCGCACTTTTGCCGTGGGCGCACATTTCGGCGTGGTGTTGGTCGCGGACGCAGCGCAGAACGGCGCGGAGATTCTCACCGAGGTGGCCACCTTCCGCAGCGACGGCGTGTACAGCGATGGCCGCCGCCCAGAGTCGGTGGCCTACACGCAGTCGCCAGAAGAGGACGTGCAGCGGCGCGACTTCACCATCAACGGCCTGTTGCTCGATCCAGAAAAAATCCAACCGGGCACGGAGCCAGCCATGGCCGTGCTGGATTTTGTGGGTGGCCGCGCCGATCTCGCTGCAAAAACCATTCGCGCCATTGGCGATCCCGCGCGTCGCTTTGCTGAGGACAAGCTGCGCATGTTGCGCGCGATTCGCTTTGCCGCGCGGCTCGGCTTTGCCATCGACGACGCAACCTTCGCCGCCATTCGCGCCAGTGCAGTGGAGATCGAACAGGTTAGCCGCGAGCGCGTGCGTGAGGAGCTGACGCGCATGTTGACTGAAGGCCGTGCGCGCCGAGCCTTCGAACTGCTGGATGCCAGTGGATTGCTGCGCGCCGTGCTGCCAGAGGTCGCGCGTCTGCAAGGGGTTGCGCAGCCGCTGCAATTTCATCCCGAAGGCGATGTGTGGACGCATACTCTACTCTTGCTGGAAGGTCTGCCCTCTGGCTGCCCGGCCACGCTGGCGTGGGGTGCGCTGCTGCATGACATTGGCAAGCCCAGCACCTTTCGCCTTGCGCCAGATCGCATCCGCTTTGATGGCCATGTCGAGGTCGGCGTGCGCATGGCCGAGGCCCTTTGCGCGCGCCTGCGCATGTCGCGCGAGGATACGGAGCAAATCGCCGCGCTGGTCGCCAACCACATGCGCTTCGGCGATGTGGAGCGGATGCGCGCCTCCACGCTCAAGCGATTCTTTCGACTCGATCGCTTCGAAGAGCATTTGGCGTTGCATCGGCTGGATTGTCTGGCCAGCCATGGGGATTTGCGCCTGTACGAATTCGCCAAGGCGAATTACGAAGCCATGCCTGAGGAGGCGATGCGTCCACGTCCATTGCTGACTGGTGACGATCTAATTTCTCTAGGATTGCACCCCGGCCCACGCTTTCGCACGCTGTTGGCGCAGGTGGAAGACGCGCAGCTCGAAGGCCGCATCCATACGCGGGATGAGGCGCTGGCGCTGTTGCAGAGTGTTTTGGCGGGGGAGTGAAAACAGCCTGCTAGGTGCAGAGGCTGGAGGATGTAGCACCCTGTCATTCCGACCGGAGTCCGCCGGAACGGCGGACGCAGCGGAGGAATCCGCGGTCATGCATGGGTACAGAACCGCAGATTCCTCGACTCCGGTTGCTTGCACAACCATCGCTCGGAATGACAAGGTGTTTGTGGAGCGAAATGCACGCAGCCTTCGCTCAGAATGACTCTGCGCTACTTACTTTGCGGCCTGTTCGAAGCGCTTGTTCACCTCATCCCAGTTCACCGTGTTCCACCACGCGGCCAAGTAGTCGGCGCGGCGGTTCTGATACTTCAGGTAATAAGCGTGCTCCCAAACATCATTGCCCAGGATCGGATACAGCCCCTGCGATAGAGGATTGTCTTGATTCGGCGTGGTGACGATCTTCAGCTTGCCGCCTTCGTAGACCAGCCAGCCCCAGCCGGAGCCAAACTGCTTGGTGGCCGCTTCGTTGAAGAGCTTTTTGAAGTCGTCAAAGCTGCCAAAGTCCTTGGCGATCTGCGCGCCGATTTTGCCAGTGGGAGCGCCACCGCCCTGCGGCTTCATCAGATTCCAAAACATGGTGTGGTTCACGTGGCCGCCGCCGTTGTTGCGCACCGCGCCTTGAATGTCCGCCGGAATCGTGCTCAGTTTGCGCAGCAGGTCTTCGGCAGACAGGCTGGCCAACT